>JAMOPZ010000274.1 GCA_027064245.1 Campylobacterales bacterium | reverse complement strand
TAAAGGTTCTCCCTCTCCTGCAAACATAACACTTTTAACATCATTTTTTGCCATATCACTTAAAGTATCTTTTAAAACATCAAACTCTAAACCTATATTTTCATAACCCATATAATCCAAAGCACAAAAAGTACATCTATGGTTGCATCCACCATAAGGGGAGATTTCCACATAGATAGGGTAAATCTTTTTTAACTTTTCCCATTCATCTTTTGCTTCATACCATTTAGCCACACTAACTGGATGCAAAATTAGTTTATGTGAATCTATGCTATACTTATCTGACATAAATTAGTCCTTTTTTATCTTTTATCAATTACAACCTATTTCTTGACAAAATATTTTAAATATCTCTTGCAATTTCTTTTCTTTAATTTTAGCTATATATTTGAACATAATCGATTTATGTAATGTAAAGTTTTTTGGTACTACTATTAGTGAATCTTTTTTTAATACTCCATCTTTTATATCAAAATTTGATATTGCTAATTGATTATCTTTATATTTAGATGTGAATTGCAAACAGATACAATCTTCATCTAACTCTTTTATGATTAATACAGGTCTTATTTTATATTCACTTAAATCTGTAAAATATATTTTTGCTAGATATATTTTACCTACCATTTTGAATAATCTTCATCATCATCTACAAAGCTTTTTGAATTAAAGCCTATTTTACCAATATTACTTATCTCTTCTTGATTCCATAACTCATAATTCATCTCTCTTTTTTTCATATAGTTATACTGTTCAAAAGGGATGATAACTACATTTTCTTTATCTTTTCTGTGAACAATTACCTCGTCATTGTTTAAATAAACACTATCAAAAATAGATTTAAAATTGTTTCTTGCTTCTGTCATACTCACTACTTGCATATTATCACCTTACATTTTTATGTACATTATAACATATAAGATAAAAATATTTCTTAGTTTTTCAAAGAGATATAATAACTATATATGATATGGTCAAGTATCATATGAACATCTTCAACCAGCCCATATTCACCTTTATCTGTTGGTATATGAAAGTTTATATCTGAGAGTTTTTGTAGTTTTCCACCATCAAAACCTATCATTCCAACTATGTTTGCATCCCTAGTTTTTGCATATTCTACTGCTTTTATGATATTTGGACTATTTCCACTACATGAGATAGCGATTATAAGGTCATCTTTTTGAACTTTATGTAAAAGTTGTGCATAAAATATATTTTCATACCCTGTATCATTAGCTATGGCTGTACATACAGAGGAGTTATCACTTAAACTCTCTACATTGAAGTTTCTTATATTACGAAGTTTTAGACCTATACTTAGGTCATTTACCATGTGAGATGCCGTAGCTGAACTTCCACCATTTCCAAGTATATATATTTTAGAATTGTTTTTTATAGTATCTTCTAGGGCATCTTTTATTTTTTCTATAACTTCTAAATCTAAGTTATTTAAAATATTTGTTAAATTATTTATATATTTTTGTATAAAATTTTGCATTTTTTACCTCAATTTTATCTAATTATCTATATCGCCATTAATCTAAAAGATTATAATTTTTTCTTTATCAACACCTAACTTAGTAGTTAAATACTCTTCTATCTCTAACTCTCTTCCCAAAACACTGATAATTATATAATCATAGGGATAACTTATATCGTTTGTATTTTTATCTATAAAACCTAAAGCTTTATTATCCATTAATTTATTTATTGTTTTACCAAATGAACCATTACCATAAATAATATATTTTTTATTATCTTTAGCAAATGATAAAATTTTTTCATAGCTAAAACTAAAAAAAGATGAGAATGCTTGTTTTGTATAGATTGGAGGTATTTTTACAAACTCATCTTTGGCTTGTTTGATAAAAAAATCTTTTTTATCATTTTGAAGCACTAAAGATTCATATCTAATCAATGGAAAAGTATCTACATAAGTGTCTTGGTTTGCATTTAAATTATATATATTTTCTTGATAATCATA
>JAMOPZ010000273.1 GCA_027064245.1 Campylobacterales bacterium | reverse complement strand
ACGTGGTGAAACTTGACAATTATTGAATAGCAGTAATTGCGACTGTATTTATAATATCTTTTACACTACATCCACGACTTAGATCATTTACAGGTTTATTTAAACCTTGTAGAATTGGTCCAATAGCTACGGCACCACTACTTCTTTGAACTGCTTTGTAGGTATTATTTCCACTATTTAAATCAGGAAATATTAAAATTGATGCATCTCCTGCTACTTTTGAGTTTGGAAGTTTCTTTTTCGATACTGTTTTATCTACTGCTGCATCATACTGGATGGGACCTTCTATTTCTATAGAACTATTTTGTTTTTTTGTTAATTTTGTAGCTTCTATAATCTTATCTACATCCGCTCCACTTCCACTATTTCCTGTAGAATATGAAAGCATTGCTACTTTTGATTCTATATTAAAAGCTTTTGCAGTAGCTATAGAGCTTGAAGCAATTTGTGCTAATTGAGTTGCTGTTGGATTTGGATTTATAGCACAATCTGCAAAAACCAAAACTTTTGTATCCATACAAATAAAAAATACACTAGATACAATATCTATATCTTTTTTTGTTTTTATAATTTGTAAAGCAGGTCTTACTGTATTTGCAGTGGTACTTGAAGCTCCACTTACCATACCATCTGCATAATTTTCTTGTACCATCATAGTAGCAAAATAATTTTTTTCATGTTTAATTATCTCTAATGCAGTTTCAAAAAGCATCCCTTTGTGTTTTCTTAATATATACAACTTTGATGCAAAATCTTTTGTAAGCGATGATATAGCAGGATCTATTATAGAGGCTTTAGTTATATCAAGTCCCAATATTTTGGCTCTTTGTTGTATTTTTGTTTTATCACCTAAAAGTGTAATTTTTACTATTCTTTGATGTAAAAGTATCTCTGCTGCTCTTAAGATTCTATCATCTTCACTCTCAGGCAATACTATATGTTTTTTATTTTGTTTTGCAAGATTAAAAATATTATATTCAAACATAAGGGGAGTCATTATATTTTTAGTGTTTTTTGTATCTATTGTAAAATTTGGTTCAATATATTTTGTAAAAATACCTAAAAGTAAAGATATTTTACTATAACTTTTTTTTGTAAGTTGTGGTTTTATCTGTTTTACTTTCATAGCTGTTGTAAAGGTATCATCTTTTATACCTAATATTGCTATTGATATATTGTGGTAAGATTTTAAAAGATTATCAAAGTTATTATTTATTTCCAAGTTACCACTTAGTAAAATAGCAGCTATTTTTTTTGATTTATTAGCTTTTAAAAGCAAAAGCAGTCCTGCTATAATATCGCTTCTATCTTTAGATACGATTATTAAATCATTTTCATTTATATATTCTAAACAATTATCCAAGGTCATAGAGATAACCTTTATATCATTTATTTGTTGATTTAAGAATTTTTTACTTCCATATAACAGTTGTGTATTTAATTGGGTGTAGATATCATTTATAGTTAAATTTTGAATTGTTTGTAGATAAGGCAAAATATAAATATCTTTTAAATCTTGTTTTTTTAATTGTTTTTTTAAAATTTTGATAGAGTTCTTATCTATTTTATTTACAAAAGTTGAATAATAGTTTAATTTCTCTTTTTTTATTGCATTATACTCTAATTTTATATCTTCTATTATTTGTTGATTTTGTTTTTTATATCCATTTATTATATTTATAAAAGGAGTTGAAATATTTTTTGCTATTTTATAGTTTATATCAAAATCTAGTGAAGATATATATTCTTTACTAAGTCCAAATACCAAAACAAAATCATATTGTTGTTTTAACAATTCATAATGTTCTATAATATTTGTTACAATATCATCTAATTTATCTTCTGATACAAGTTTTTCAAACCTATCTAAATCATATAAAAAAAGTTTATCTTCTTCTAAAGACAAAGAAAAATATTCTTTTAAAAATATAAGTTCTTTATCTGTAGTATCTTTTATAATAGGTTTAAATATAGCAACTTTGTGAAACT
>JAMOPZ010000272.1 GCA_027064245.1 Campylobacterales bacterium | reverse complement strand
TATCATTCTAACTACTACCTTTAAGTAGTAGTTAGAATGATACCATTATTAACTTTAAAAATTTCTGTAATTTACTAAATTACTTAAATACTTTTACAATAGAGCTTTTTTCAATAAGTTCTGCTAATGTAGTTTTTACAAAAAAATCATCAATAGCACATTTTGGTTTTTGCCACTTATCATGCATAATACATTTTTGTTCATAATTACACTTTATATCAAGTAAAACACACTCTTGATTATTAACATCATCAAACACAACTACAATATCTATTATTTTAATATCTTTAATATCTTTGATAATCTCAAAGCCACCATATTTACCTTTTGTTGAAGATAAGATATTATTTTTAGTTAGTTTTGTCATAATTTTAGCTAAATATTTATATGGTATATTCAACTCTTCTGATAATTGTTTTGAAGAATATTTACTCTCTTGATGTTGCGCCATAAAACCCAAAATAGCAATAGCATATTTAGTTGTTGTACTCAACTTCATTTAAAAACCTTTTAGTATTAAAATATTACAGATATATTATCATTTCTATCTTGTTTTATAGTTAAATTATATTTATATTTAAGTCTATCCAATAAAATTTATTTGTAATATATTTTATGCTACAATGATGTTACATGAAAAAATAGACTAATATAAAGTGAAATCAAATGGTTAATAATATAAAAATTTTATACGTAGAGGATGATGATGCAATTAGAGAAAATACAAAAAAACCATTAAAATATTTTTCTAGTGATCTTTTTGTAGCTTCTAATGGTAAAGAGGGATTAGAACTATACAAACAACATAAACCTGATATTGTTATTTCTGATATAAAAATGCCACATATGGATGGTATCACAATGGCAAAGCATATAAAAGAAGAAAATCCTAAACAGCATATTATATTTATAACTGCTCACAGCGAGCGTAACTATTTTATGGATGCAATAGAGATGCAAGTAGATGGTTATATCCTTAAACCAATTGATTATAATTTACTCAAATCTAAAATAATTGATATAAAAGAAACAATTGAGTTAAAAAATAAAATCAAAGAGCAAGAGACTTTGTTAAATGAGATAGCAAAATTCCAAAATAATCTTTTAGTTGTTTTAGATAAAAATCAGGATATTATTTTTTCAAATGAAAAATTTTTAGAATTTTTCGCTATATCTTCTATTGAGCAATTTCGACATAAATATAATAGATTAGCATATCTATTTTTAGAGGGTGAGGATTTTTTTACACCAAAAGGTACAGGAGATAAACACTGGATTGAGCAGATACAACTTTTACCAGATAATAAAAGAATTGTATCAATTTTAGATATTAACTCTTTTTTACCTAAAGCATTTTTAGTAACATTGAATTTTGTAGAAGAGACAAACCATTTTATTATACTATTTAATGAAATTACAAATATAGCTATAGAGAAAAAAGAGTTTAAACAAAAAGCATTTACAGATGAACTTACATCTATTTATAATCGTACATTTTTTAATGAAGCTTTAAAAAAAGAGATTGCATCTTTTAAAAGAGATAAACAAATCTTTAGTTTTATTATATTTGATATAGATTTTTTCAAAAAATTCAATGATACATATGGACATCAAACAGGAGATGATATTCTTATTGAATTAGCTAATTTAATACAAATGCACACAAGAGATGCTGATATATTTGCAAGATGGGGTGGAGAGGAATTTGTAAAGATACTACCAAATACTACATTAGAAAATGCCCTAAAAGTAGCTGAACATTTAAGGGAAATAGTAGATAAACATATTTTTAAAAATAATTTAAAAGTTAGCTGTAGCTTTGGGGTAAGTCAAGTAAGAGATAATGATAATAGTGAAACTCTGATTAAAAGAGCAGATGATGCATTGTATAAAGCAAAACAAAATGGAAGAAATAGAGTTGAAGCGGAGATATAGATGAAAACAATATTAATAGTAGAAGACAATAGTGACAATATGGATGTATTAGAAGCTTT
>JAMOPZ010000271.1 GCA_027064245.1 Campylobacterales bacterium | reverse complement strand
TAAACCGACTACAATATATAGAAAAAGAATTGAGCCTATATATAAAAAAGTTTGTATTATATCTTTAACAGATATAAGTTTATAGTGCTTAGTAACTAAAAAGATATATCCATAATATGAAATCATATTCATACTTACAAACAAAAAAGATATATAAAACCAAGATATATCTAAACTATCTATTTTATCTACTAGATAAATATTATATACCAATGGAATAATAATAAATGCAGAAACTCCAACAATCCATATAAAAAATACTGTCCAAGTTCTCATAATCTTAAATTTATATTTCGTTTGATTATATATAGTTGTTAAAGCATCTTTATATCCAACAAATACTCTTCCAATAATAGAGAATATATCTGTTATAGTATAATATATCACTAAGTTTTCTTGTGAAAATTCTCTTGCTAAATATATTTTAAATACAAAATTTACTATTAGAATAATAAATGTTACAGAAGAGCTTAGTATTATTGAGCTTTTTAACATTTATGATTTTCTTATTTTTTTTACTAAACTAGAAACTTTCTTTGCCATAAAATCAGCATTCCTTTTTCCAACAAAATATTTAAATATACTTGTAAGAGGTAATTCTATTTTCTGTCTATAAGGACAATGAAAATCTTGTATAGGAGTTCTCCAATTTTTACCATATTGATATGCTAAATAGTCTTCTACATTACATGGAACATATATTTTCATTTCTAAAAAATCTATTTTTTTTAAATTTTCAAAAAATTCATAAGGTATTTCAAAAACTTTATGTCTATTTGATTTCCAATACTGATTATTTAATCTATATAAATTTATATCTATCTCTACTGTATCTTTTATAATGGTTATAGATTCATCATCTAATGAAAGTTTTGTAACTTTAAAATTATATTTATCTCTTAATTCTTTGATAGCTAAAATAATATTATCTATATCTTTTTTATAGCAACCTATATCAATATCATAGTCATGACTTATAAATTTTTTTTCTCTAATAGCTCCTAAACAACTGCCATGTGTTAAAAAAAATATTATTTTATATTTACTAAAAATATTTTCTATAATTTGAAGTTCTTTTATAGCTATTGTTTGATTTATACTTTTAGGAGGCAATACTTCTTGATATAATAAATTATCTCTGGCACCTTTTGCATATCTACTACTATATTTAGTATATTTTCTATTTCTAAATAAAATATTAACTAACTTAGAATACATTAATATCAACCTTTTAAATTTTCTTGATTTTTATATTCTAGTATAATTAGTTCAGGTATCTTTATTATATAGATAAAGATATAAAAAATAAAAATATACTCTATATTTAATAATGGAGAAAGTGATAGTAATAATACAGTTGTTCCTTTTGACAAAAATGGACTAAGTAATTTTAATATAAACAATTTTCCTTTATAATGTTTATTAATACCTTTTAATCTATTTTGATGATATAAAATATCTTGTCCATACCAATATATTAAAGTTAAACCAACTAAGATTGATGATAAAATCATATGTTCTAAATATCCTATAGATAAGCCTATAATTACTGCTACTTCAGTTATTCTATCTCCAGTATTATCAAACCATAATCCAAATTCAGAATGTAGATTGTGAAATCTTGCTAACTGTCCATCTAAACAATCTAATGTATATGCTAATGTGAATAATAAAATTCCAATTATTGTTAGATGAAATGCAAATGCTACCCCACTAATAATACCTATAATAATAGAAAAGAGTGTTACTATATTAGGAGTAATATTTGTTTTATAGATTAACCTAAGTAGAATATTTGCAATTCTCATATAGAAATAATAACTAATAATATCTGCCCGTTTTATAACTTGTTTAAATTTATTTTCCATAATCTTTATCCTAATTTTACTAAACTATTTCTAGCTCTTTGATTATTTTGCAGTGATAATTTAAGCTTATTTAATTCTTTATCACTTATATCATAATCTTTAAACTCTATAGAGATATTTAGTTCTT
>JAMOPZ010000270.1 GCA_027064245.1 Campylobacterales bacterium | reverse complement strand
CCTTACAAGAAGAGTTATAGTAGATATTTTGATAAAAAGTAAAAAGCTACAAGGGTTTAAAAACAATCCTCAAAAGTTTATAGATGGTGCTATAAAAATCATAAAAAAAGTTATGAGTATGTTTGTTGTTGATGGGATAAAATATCAAAAAATAGGTGATGAATTTTACTATGCTCAAGAGTGTTTTGAGAATCAAGAACTTTATGGTTACTTATCATCAAATATGGTAGAAAATAAACCAAATAAATCTATATATACTCATACAGTTTATGACTCTAATGTTGAAAAAAACTTTGCTTTAGAATTTAACCAAAATGAGAGAGTGAAGCTTTTTACAAAATTACCAAATTGGTTTAAGATAAACACACCTTTAGGTTCATATAATCCAGATTGGGCTGTAGTGATAGCAGAGGAAAATCAAGAGAAACTTTACTTTGTTGTAGAGAGTAAAGGGAGTGATTTAGGTTTAGATATAAAGACAAGTGAATCTTCAAAAATAGCTTGTGCTAAGAAACACTTTAAAGAAATTTCAACAGAAGTTGAACTTGTACAGTCTGATAATTTTAAAAACTTTAGTGAGCATTTTTAGTTAAAAGGTTGAATATATGCTTTTTCTTTAAAAAGTGCCTATTTTAGCGATATATTTAAAATTATATATTTATATATAAAAAACTTAATAAAGCCTTTAAAATAGGTGTTCCATAGAGTATTCTAGCATCATTCTGGTACTATTCTAGTTAAATAAATTTTTTGTTAGAATAGTACCAGAATAGATAGAATCTCAGTAGAATATAGTATAGAATACTATAAAATGAGACCGTAAATTAAACTGTGTAAACCCACCAATTTCATCTTAATTACTTTTCATATTTTGACATAATTTCACTGAAAAATATACAAAGTTGAGGATAAATTTCACTCCAATTTCTCAATTTTGTTCTATTCCATTTTTCTTGTTGTTGGTAAACTGCCATATATAAAACTTTAAATGCTGATTCTTCTGTAGGAAATGAACCTTTAGATTTAGTTTTTCTTTTAATGGTAGAATTTAGAGATTCAATAGGATTAGTAGTATAAATTAAAGTTCTAACAGCTTGAGGATATTTAAAAAAAGTTGCTAATTCATCCCAGTGGTTAGTCCAAGAAACTGTAATATTTGGATATTTTTTACCCCATATATTATTAAATTCTGTTAATGCTAATTGTCCATCTTCTTCATTTAGAGCTGTATAAACAGACTTTAAATCTTTTGCAACAGCCTTTCTATCTTTCCATGATACAAACTTCAATGAGTTCCTTATTTGATGAACTATGCATCTTTGAATTTCAGCCATAGGATATACTGCTTTAATAGCTTCTGCAAAGCCATTAAGACCATCTATTGCAAATATCAATACATCATCAACACCTCTTTTTTTAATATCATTTAAAACAGTTAACCAATATTTTGAAGTTTCATTCTCACCTATCCAAATACCTAGAACCTCTTTTTTACCTTCAAGAGTGATACCTAGCATAATATATGCAGCTATATTTTTTACTACTCTATCTACTCTTATTTTTAGTACAGTTGCATCCATAAAGATTATAGGATATATTTTTTCTAATGGTCTATTTTGCCATTCATTAGCCTTTTCTATAACTTTATCGGTAATATTTGATATTGTCTGTTCTGATAGTTCATAGCCATATAAATCATCAAGATGATGTTGTATATCTCTAACACTCATACCTTTTGAATAAAGTGATATTATAAGATCTTCACTACCATTTAGTATAACTTCTCTTTTTTGAACTAATTTTGGTTCAAATGTACCTTCTCTATCTCTTGGTATTGCTACATCTATATTTCCATAGGTAGATTTGATAGTTTTTTTATTATATCCATTACGATAATTTGCTGTATCTGATTCTTGATGTTTCTCATATCCTAGATGAGATGTAAGCTCTTCTTGTGTAGATGTTTGAATAAATTCTCTAATAATATTTTTAAATTC
>JAMOPZ010000269.1 GCA_027064245.1 Campylobacterales bacterium | reverse complement strand
TAGTTCTGTGCTGTATACTGTTTTTTTACGACTCATCTTATACCCCTTTTTTCATTTCTTATCTAATTTTACTCTTTTTTAGATTAGAGTTATTTTTTAGTTGTTTGTTTTCCTTGGGGTATTATATTCTGTGATGAGATTGAAAAAGTTGCACTTGAGTTTTATAGAGTTTTTAAAAATGATTGTTATTGTGCTATATTAATTGGAGATACACGAAGAAATAAAATGTATCAACCATTGGCATTTAAAGTTATGGAGAGATTTTTAAGAGTTGGATTTAAATTAAAAGAGGATAATTTTTTATTGATAATGCATGAACATCTATTTATATTTAAGAAGTAGAATATCCTACCTCATAGCTTTAGCAATATCACTCTTTTCAGCCTTTGCATAAATCATAGTGGTTTTAATATCACTATGTCTTAGCTTCTCTTTTGTCACTAAAATATCTTTGGATTTTCTATACAATTGCATTGCACAGGTATGTCTATATATATGTAATCCTTTTTTATCTACTCCTGCTTTGTTCATTATATTTTTTACTCCTATATAATAATTGCTTCTATCAATTCTAGTTTCGTTTTTTTTACTTACAAATATATACTCATCTCTCTCTTTGAGATTATCAAAAAATATCATCTCATCTTCTATATCTTTAATCTTGACTAATGCAATTTGTTCTTCTCCTGATTTTGTATTTTTGAGTTCTATCTCATACATATCTTCTATTCCATTATCATCTCTAAGTTGTGATATTGTAATATCTTCTAGCTTTAATTGTAAAACTTCTGAAATTCTAAGCCCTCCAAAAAGCATAAGTTTAATTCCAAATGAGTATATATAATCATAATATAACCCCTTGGATTTAATTCTATTTTGTAGATAATCTATAATTTTCTCTACCTCTATATCCAAAAGATATTTCACTTTCTTACTTTTATTAGCACCCTTAATTGGCATCTTAAACTCATTTTCAAAGGTATAAAACTCATCATTATTATCAGAAATATATACAAAAAAAGATTTTAAAATAGCCAAATATAACTGTTTTGTCTTTTTTGAAAATACCTTATTTCTTGAATTTTCTTCTTGAGACTCTATAAAATCCAAAAAAAACTCTTTATCAATCTCACTAAGTTTTGTAACTTCATCTTGATTTTCTATAAAATCTTTTAATATATTTAAAATACGATTATACAAAACAAAAGTATTTTTTGATACATCTTTATATTTCAAATCTCTTAGATAAGATTTTAACCATCTACGATAATCACTATTGACATCTGATTTCTCTAGCTTCATAATACCCTCCCAAAAACTAATTATACCATTTATTTACATAATACTATATTATGTTATGAAATTTTACCTCTTAAATAAGCATTTTATAGGTATAATCTATTGTTTATAGATAAAAAATGCTTATTTGAATAGTAGTGTTATGTTATGAATTATTACTACATATATTGAACTCTATTATCTTCAATTTTAGAAGTATCTTTTCTTGATTTAGATAAAAGATTATTATCTACAATATAAGTCAAATCTTCATTCTCTGGTTCTATTCTTAGATTTGTAATTTATCTTTTTATAAACTTATGAAAGAGGCGAGAAAAGGGGATACAATATCTTTAGATGAGTTTATTAAATCTTCTATTTAGAGATTTTGTTTATCATCTCTATTTAATATAAATGTTTCAAAAATTCTCTTCTTATTGGTTTTAAAATACTCCAAAGCCTCTTTTTGAATTTCATTTGGTGTTAGATTTAATGTCTTTTCTAGTTCTATTTTAGTATCAAATAAAACTTTTAATAAGTCATCATTTGGCATTTGTTATCCTTTTTTTTGGAACTGATGCTTTAGCCTCAGCAGGTATTTAGTGAGGCTGAAGCCATCACTTCCGATTTTCCTACCAAACTTCTAATCACATCTTCTTTAATAAACATCAAATTTTTATATATACCTTTCAAATCCTCTATCTTTGTACTATCAAAATTTAGAC
>JAMOPZ010000268.1 GCA_027064245.1 Campylobacterales bacterium | reverse complement strand
TAAGTAAAGTTGTTATATAATTATACCATAAAGGATATGAATGCACTCAAAACCTCAAAAACCACAAACAGTGGTAAATGTAACTAAAGATAGTTACACTACAGACCATCAGGTACTTTTTAGTGCCTATGCGTTAAATAAGTTTAATCTTACTTTTGAAGATTTAAAAATTAAGTACAAAGATTTAGAAAAAGTTATTCCAAAAATTATGGAAGTTGATAAAAATTTAATAAGACTCGATTTTCCAATAAATATCTTCTATGATTTTATTATTTTAGAATCAGATGATTACCTTATTACTTTTGACTCTTATGAAAATAAGAAGAAAATAAGTATTTGTTTCTATTTTAACTCTTACAAAGAATCCAAAGAAATTTTTGACATTATTCAATCTTTTCAAGATAAAGATGATGAAGTATTTGTTAATATTGGTTCATATTATTATGATGGCCAAAAACAACTCAAAGTAATAGAGAATATTAAAGTGAAAGATGACTTTAATTATAACTCACCAGAGTATTATCCTTTCTTGGATACTGAAGAAATGTTCAAACAATATACAATGTCAGATAGTAATATTTTATTGCTTTGTGGAAAACCAGGTGTGGGCAAATCGAAACTTGCCGACACTTTTATGAAATATCTTCTTGATGAGACTGATTTTGACCTGGTAAAAAAGAGAAAGGTTATAGACTCATATACAGATGAAGAAGGCAATACCTACGAAATAGACATCGCAACAAAAGAGGCAGAGGGTGTTAAGGTTGCTTATATTAAAAATGAGGATATTCTAGCTGATGATTTATTTTGGAACTCCTTAAGGGAGGAAGAATTTCATTTGGTTTTCTTAGATGATTTAGATTATTCTTTATTGCCTAGGACTCAAAATGTGAGTACATCGGAAGACATTCAGAAAAATAAGTTTATCAGCAATCTTTTAAGTTTTACTGATGGTATTTTTGAAAGTGGTGATAAGACAAAATTTATTATCACGACTAACAGACCTGTTTCAGACATAGACACTGCTGTGCTCAGAAAAGGTAGGACATTTGATATTCTTGAGCTTAGAGAATTGAAATACAAAGAAGCTGCAGAAATCTGGGTTAGCAAAGGATTAGATTTAGAACAATTTGATAAACAATTTAACTGTAATAAAATATTACAAGCAGATTTGGGTTCAACAATTAGTATGACAATAAAAGCTAGGGATAAGCATATAGATTTGAAATCTTATATAAAAGAAGATGGGATTAGTATATATAATTCAATCAAAAAACCGCAAAAAATAGGTTTATAAATACAAAACAGCAAAGCCAGGCAAAAAATTATTCAAACAAATAGATAAAGATTTTACTTCTTCAAAATATTACCCGTTTTAAAATCATAATTAAGTAATACTTAGTTATAATATAGTATATAAAAAGTAAGATATAGGCATTTAGATTTAGTTAAAAATATTTAATTAGTGAGTACAACGGAAAGCAATTATATTTAATAATTTTAATGTAAGTCCTAAAAAATTAAAAAGTCGTTAAAAACGCATAAAAGGATTAAAATATGAATAAAGCACAATTAGTAGAAGCAGTGGCAGGTAAACTTGAAGTATCAAAAGCAGAAGCAGGTAGAATTATCGAAGATGTAGTCGGCACAATTATTGAAGGTGCTGTAGCAGGTGAATGTGTAGTACCTGGCTTAGGAAAGCTAGTAACAGTGGATACAGCAGCCAGAAGTGGTGTTAGTAAATTGGGTGGTGAAAGTAAAGCTTGGACAAAACCAGCAGGTCAAACACTAAAACTTAGACTAAGCACAGCTGGTAAAGCTCTTGTTTAATAAATAACACGGTTCTCCGTGTTATTTATTAAGATTTTATTTAGATAGAATTTTATAAAATAACACAAAGACTCATAATAGTTTTATTTTAATGCCATTATATTTTTCAATTATTTCCTTACTTTTTTCGGGTCCTAATATTTTAACATATTCTGTAGCTATACTTAGGTTGCATTTATAATGATAA
>JAMOPZ010000267.1 GCA_027064245.1 Campylobacterales bacterium | reverse complement strand
AAAAAGGGGAGTCTTCTAATAATTTTGAAATAATTGGTGTGGCTCTTGGTTCTTTATTTAGAAATTGATAAAAGTTCATTTAAAAAAACAATACTAATGCAGTGAGGAGAGACTAATCCCTCACTTTCTTCTAATAGAGAGGAACTGGAAACCAGAACATCAAAATTAAAAGCACTAGTATTAATATAAGATTCACGAAATTATCCTTTTAAGATAAAATCCCACCCACACACCCAACTTAATAAAAAGCAAAAAAAAAGGGTAGTTAGAAAAAATCTAACTACCCTTTAATCATTTTATCTAATGTTACAGGAGTCAAATCCGTAACTAAAAATAAATCGTGAATCTTTATGTTTTTATTATAGCATAAAAATGTTTCTTTACCATATTATAGTCATTATATAGCTTCTTTTGTCATATAGTGTTCAGTAGCAGACAATTCTTCTTTAGAAATAGAATGACCAAGTAATTCAGCTTTAAAAGCTTTTTCACTATTCCAAGTTCCATCATCAGCATTACTTTTCTTAAACATAATATCAGTGAAAATCCCTCGTGCATCGTGAAAAGTGAAGTTTGTTTCAGTCAAACGTTTAAATGCAGAATTGAAAGAATTGTTAAATTTAGAGTTAGCTTGTTTGTTCGTAAGTTCGCTAGTTCCAAGAGCATTTTGTATAAAAATTAACATTTTTGATAGTGCTTCAAAATCTTCATCTAGGGAATATGCTTTAATCGTTGTATCTTCTTCATCTTTTTTGGCGATACCCTCATAGAACCACTCATCATTTTCTTTTTTTACTATTTTAAGAGTTTTAATAATTTCAATTTGCCTCCTACCAGTAACGAGAGCAAGATAAGTAGCATAAACGTAGGCAGTAGCTCTCTCCTGCGTTTGTTGCTTAGACTTAGGAATGTTATTTGTATCTATCTGCTCTTTAAGAAGAGCTATACGATTAAGAATATAATCTTTATCATAAGTATCTCTTTCAATATGTTTCTCTTTAACAGATGCAGTTACTTTAGCTTGAGAGGCTTCATATAGTCCACTAGGAGGAACTAACAAGGATAAAGCCATATCTTCATACTTTCCACCAACTTCTTTAACGATGTTGCGGAGTTCTGTATAATAAACAGATGTAGTGCCAAGAGTACGACCACCAATCCATGCATAAGGTACGAATTGAATAATAGCTACCTGCACATCTCTTTTGCTAATAGCATTTTGTAACTGTTCCTTAAAAAGGTTCTTAACATCTTTTGGCTCATTCACACCATAAGCATCTTGAATAAGAGAAAGAGTATTATTTTGAACCTCAGCCGAACGACCATCTTTAGTATTTGATTTAAGTTTAGTATTTTCTTTTGTTAAAACTTCTATTTGTTTAAGCAGAATATTACTAAATTCATCTTTATTTTTTTCTTTTTTCTTAAAAATGAACCATTCATTATTTTTACTATCCATAATATTAAAAGAAGTTCCATCATTTAAAACCATTTGACCATCATTAAGAGATATATATATACCTTTTGCCATATCGCTATTACATACTTTATTACCCTCAAATACAGCATATATAGCCTCTTCATTAGTCATCTTATTATGTTTTGGTTCTTTCCATATAGTCCACTTATTAACATTAGAAGAATTTATATCAAATAGTTTATTTTTATTATTAACTATTCTTCCTTTCACTAAATGTATATATGTTTTTTTGCTAAAAGTATCATTAGTTACCTTTTTACCTGCAAAAATACTAATTAGTGCCTTTGACTTGTCGATTATCATCTTCATAAATATCCTTTGTGATTTTTAAACTAATGTTATTATACAAAAATAATACTTAAAATAACCATAGTCTAATTAAAAACTATATAAATATTATTATTATTTACTATTTATATTTTATTAAGGATAGTTTTTATAATTTAAAGTTTTATTAAGGATATTTTTTATTAATTAAGATTTTGTTAAGTTTAGTTTCAAATATTTTTAAGTTTAGTTTATTTTGACTAAATTTCTTT
>JAMOPZ010000266.1 GCA_027064245.1 Campylobacterales bacterium | reverse complement strand
ATCTTTAAGATAGATTAATGTAAAATCAAGTATGAAAAATTTATCATTAAACAACTTATCAAATGAGTATAAGAATATTATTATATCTTTACTCTTGGCACTTATGGGATTTTTTGGAGCTAGTTTTATTTTTACTACAGTACAAGCTTCTTTGATATCTATTGTTATACTACTTGTAGCACTTTGGACAAATGCAGCTTTACCTTTAGGTGTAGTTTCACTACTACCTATTATATTATTCCCTTTATTGGATATTTTATCTACAAAAGCTACCACTACTAACTATTCTAAAACTATTATTTTTTTATTTTTAGGTGGATTTTTAATAGCAATTGCAGTAGAGAAAATAGAACTTCATAAAGTTATAGCATATAAACTTTTAAGTATATTTCCAAAAAATACAAGAGGAATAATATTTGCACTAAGTATCACTTCTGCATTACTTAGCTCGCTATTATCAAATACAACAACAGCACTTTTACTTATGTCAATAGCTTTATTTTTAACAGATGTAAAAAAACTAAAAATTAGACTTGTTCTTGCAGTTGCTTATGGAGCCAGTATAGGTGGTATTATCACCCCTATTGGAACTCCCCCAAATCTTATCTTAATGGGATTTTTAGAAGATAATGGACTTGAAAAATTATCATTTATATCTTGGATGGGTAAAACTATACCATTAGCAGCTATTATGTTAATTATTGTGTCTTATATTTTATCGTTGGGATTAAAAGATGTAAAAATAGATATAGAAGATAAAAAAATTATCTTAAATAACGAACAAAAAAGGATGAAAAATATTTTATTATTGTTAGTTATAACACTATTTGCAAATTCTGTATTTAAATTTTCTAGTGATGCTACTATACTTTTATCGTATGGATTATTTATGTTTTTTCCACAAGTTGGATTTTTAAAATGGGATGATAGTAAAAAAATACCTTATGAAGTTATATTTTTATTTGGTGCTGGTTTTTCAATAGCAGCAGCATTTAGTGCAACAGGACTTGCAAATAGTATATCTGGTATGCTTTTATCTCTTACAAATTTAAGTCCAATAATACTTATTTTAATAGTAGCATCAATGATAACATTTACTACTGAAGTTACTAGTAATACTGCTCTTATTTCTATTGCACTTCCTATTATATATTCATTAGGAAAAGCATCAAATATAGATACAAATCTTATTTTAATGGTTGCAACTATTTGTGCAAGTTATGCTTTTATGTTGCCAATAGCTACACCACCTAATGCAATTGCTATGAGTAGTAAAGTACTTACTATTAAAGATATGGCAAGTTATGGAATAGTATTTAATCTAATTGCAGTATTACTAACTACAGCAGTAGCAATGCTTTTATGGTAATAATTATAGAAAAAAGAAAGATTATTAAAGAATATTGTTTTTAGCAATTATTCCCTTTTTTCTTTTTTTATATCTAAAAGTCTTATATTAATATCTCTTTAACCATTTAAAATTAAAATAACTCTATCATTTTTGTCATCTCATCTACACAAAATAGTTTTATACCCATTTCATTTACAGGTTTACTTGATATGACAGCTTTACTTATGCCAGAGCTTGAAGCCTCTTTTAATCTTGTCTCAATTCCTATTACATCTTTTATCTCACCTGTTAAACTAACTTCAGCTATAAAAACTGTTTGCTTAGAGATTGGTCTATTTCTAAAGCTACTTATAATTGCTGCAATAACTGCAAGGTCACAAGAACTTTCTTTTACTTTTATACCACCACTAATATTTACAAATACATCATAACTATTAAGTGGAAGATCTAATTTCTTCTCTAATAGTGCTAAAAGCATATTAAGTCTATTTGTATCAAAGCCTGTTGCACTTCGCTTTGGATTTGGATAGGTAGATTCAGTAACAAGTGCTTGAACCTCAAGTATTAATGCCCTACTCCCTTCAAGAACTACAGTTAAGCAACTTCCACTTTGATTTGTTTTTGAACTAAAAAATCTCTTTGCTGCATCTTTTGCACTTTCTAGCCCATAT
>JAMOPZ010000265.1 GCA_027064245.1 Campylobacterales bacterium | reverse complement strand
TATTTGCAGATAAAACAGATGTGATTTTAAATGAGATAAAACAATTACGAATAGATATGAACAAGAGGTTTGAACAGGTTGATAAACGACTTGATATGCTGCAACACAATATGGACAAAAGATTTGAGCAAGTTGACAAAAGATTTGAGCAAGTTGACAAAAGATTCGAGCAAGTTGACAAAAGATTTGAGCAAGTTGACAAAAGATTTGAGCAAGTTGACAAAAGATTTGAGCAAGTTGATAAGCGATTTGATGTTGTATTTAATATATTATATATCATTATGGGACTTGTATTTGCTTCACCTTTTATAGCTCTATATTTAAGAGATAAAAGAGAAGTTGAAGATAAAAAAAATTTTGATATAGTAAAAGGTATATTATTTACCCTAAGAGAACTAGCACAAGATGATGAAAAAATAGCAAAATCTTTAAGAGCTGCTAGTTTATTATAAGATATAAATATGGCAAATAAATATTCAAATTTAAAGATATTTCATTATCAAAATAAACTAGATAGTTTAAAAAAAGATATAAAAAATATACAAGCACCAATTCATATAAGGATAAAGCCTACAAATGTATGCAATCATAACTGTTGGTACTGTGCATACAAGTCTGATACTCTTCAATTGGGTCAAGATATGGTTGAAAAAGATTTTATACCAGAGTTGAAGATGATGGAGATACTACAAGATATAAAAGATATGAATGTAAAAGCTGTAACTTTTAGTGGTGGTGGAGAACCATTTACTTATAGATATTTTTTACAAACTATAAAAAAGTTGATTGAGTATAAAATACCTTTTGCATCACTTACAAATGGAAGTAAATTAGATGGAGAGATTGCAGAGCTTTTTGCACTTAATGCTACTTGGCTTAGAGTTTCAATTGATGGGTATGATGATGAAAGTTATGCAAATGCTCGTAGTGTAAAAGTGGGAGAATTTAGTAAAGTTATACAAAATATGAAAAATTTTTCATCTATACCAAATAGAAAGTGTAATTTAGGAGTAAGTTTTATAATAGATAATAAAAATTATATAAAAACTTATGAATTTATTGAACTTATGAAAAATATAGGAGTAGATAGTATAAAAATATCACCTTGTGTTATAAGTAATAATTCAGTAGAAAATGATAATTATCATAAAGTATTGATCCTTACAGTACAAGAACAAATATCTAAAGCAAAAGAGGATTTTGAAGATGATAACTTTGAGATATTTGACTCTTATCATCTTTTTAATAATGAGATAGATAAAACCTATACATGGTGTCCATATTCTCAAATATTACCAGTTATTGGAGCAGACTTAAATATATATCCGTGTCAAGATAAAGCATATAATTTAGATAATGGATTAGTAGGAAGTATAAAAGAGAAAAGTTTTAAAGAGTTTTGGTATGATGATAAAAATAAATTTTTTAAGATAGATCCTTCTATTCATTGTCAAAATAGATGTGTAGCAGATGGTAAAAATAAGATGATTTTAGATTATTTAGAAGTTGATCATTTGGGATTTGTATAATAAAGTTCATTTTATTATACAAATATTATAAAAATAGGATAAAAAGATGATATTAATATATGGTGATAAACAATTAGCAACAAGATATTATAATTTTTTAAATAGTACAAAACAATTTGAAAATATTATATATATTGTTGGAGATGATGAATTTGAATTGATAAAACCAAAAAGTGATTTTTTAAAAGTAATTACTAAAGTATTTATATGCGATGGTAAAGATATATATAAAAAAGCAAAAGAGAAATTTATTGATTTTGGATTCAAACAAAATCAAATTTTCCCAATAGATGATATTATGATGAAATTATCTTACATATTGTATGATTTACAATACAATGTAAAAGATCCATATATCTTGTCTTGTTTACTTGCAAATTTTAAAGATATCCAAAAAGTACATTCATCATATTTAATAGATAAGTATGATATGAAACAACGATATGATATAGCATTTTCTTTTACATCAAAAGGACATGAAACACATATAATAGA
>JAMOPZ010000264.1 GCA_027064245.1 Campylobacterales bacterium | reverse complement strand
AAAAGAGATTTGTAAAATAGATTCACTAAAAGAGGTACAGGAGATATTTGTATGATTCTCTTTAGAAAATTTTGAGATAACTTTTTTTTGATTTAAAGATATTTTATACTCAAAGTTTTGCTCTAATTTAACTCCAATATCTTTAAACTTTTTTACCATCTTTTTGTTAAAAATAGAGGTATTAAAAATTACAGTTATATCTACATATTCACAACATTTTTCTAAAAGTTCAAACTCAAAATTTGTTAAATGACCATCAACATATAACTCTATATTTTTATGTTTGTTTATATAGCTTTTATTGAAATCATAAAGTTCAGGTAAGAAGATTCTATCTAAAAGTTTTCTCTCTAAACAAAGTTTTTTATATCTTCTATATAACTCTTTTAGTATCGTTATATGCTCTTCATATTCACCATATATATCAAAATTATCAAGATTTTCTAGTGGGTAAAGTTCAGCACTTAACTCCTCAAAAAATTTAAATATATATGATGAATTTTTAGTAAATGTAAAAAAGTTTCTTTGGATTTGTAACGATGAAAATAAATGAAAATCAGATGCTTCAAGTAGAAGTAAAACTCTACTATCATCATCTAAAATTTTAAAATCTTTTACTACACAAAGTTTAGAAATAAACTCACTCATAGTTATGTAGTTTGGTAAAAATAGAGTTTTATCCTCTATTTTAAAAAGTTGTGTTCTAATTGCTCTAGCAGATGGCAGAACAATTGTACTTTCGTCCATTTTAATATTCTTTAAATTTTATATCTCTTGTATCTGCTTTTATATTATAAAAACTAGAATCTTCACCAATAACTACTTTAGCAATAATATTATAAATACCTGCCTTAGTAAATTTAGCACCACTAAAAGAGTAAACACCATTTTCAACAGTTACTTTCTCTAGTTTTTGGTCCAATTCATGTGTTTCTGGTCTTGATATAGCTATAATAATTTTAGCATTATTTACAACTTTATTATTTTTATCAACAATTTTATATTGTATAGGCTTATCAGAAGATAAACCTTTTGAAATATATTTAACTGAATATTTTTTATCGAAAAGCATTTTTGATTTTATAAATTCATTTGCATTTTCATCAGCATCTTGGTATGACATCATATAGTCATCACTTTTTTGAACATTAGCCTTTGTAGTAACAATAACTGTCATTACACAGAAACTAAATACTAATGCTATTGCAGTAGCTATTGCATAGGGCCAAATTTTACCATTACTTATCATTTTTATGCCTTCTTCTGTAAAGTACTCTTCTAAAGTACATAATAGTAGCATATAAAATAACACTATAAAAAACCAATTTGATTACAAATAAAATTTCTTGATTAGTATCACCAAAACCATGCTCTAATTCAACATTTTTAGCCTTAGCTATCTGTTGAGCTACATCTATGTAACCATTAAACATAGAAGCTGAGTATTTACCTAAAAGCTCAGCTTTTTTTGTTTTACTTCCAAGAAGAGGTAAAATAGTACCATTACTATATGTCATTATATCTTTAAAATCAGCCCAACTTCTAGCATACATAATACCCATCAAAAAAGCTTGAACTTTAGATGCTACAGGACTAAGTACATCTTTTTTACTAAAATATTTATATAAAGAGTTATCATTAGCTAAAATATCAACTTGTGAATTCATTTGTGAAAATGTCATAATAATTGTTGGATTATCAAATTTAGATAATACATCTTTTTCATACTGAATCATTTTCATATCATCTGGTAGTTTTTTTAACATTAATAGTTTTAATGAAATACCAGTTTTGGCATAAAGTTCTTTTCCTAAATCTTCAACCTCTTGGCTAAATCTTGGATTAGAAATTATTTCATCTTTATATAAATATTCTGCTAATAATTGAGTTTGAAACAACATTGTGATGATGAGGGCAAAAAGCCCTCTAGTTAAAGATTTCAATGAAATTCCCTAACCCACAAATAGATGATTTGGAGTTACAACTGCAAAAAGTGTATAAGCGGCCATAATAACAAGACCCCATG
>JAMOPZ010000263.1 GCA_027064245.1 Campylobacterales bacterium | reverse complement strand
AAAAAACTTACAGTAAATGATGGTACAGAAAATTTTACTAAAAATGGTACTATAGATTTTGAAGTGGCGAATGATTTTAATATTGGTAATGTAAATGGTGAAGATGGATACTGGATAAGAGCTATTATAGAAAACGGAAATTATGGTGAAGAGGAAAAAAAAGTATTTAATCACGAAACAAATGAAGATGAAATAATCTCTATGGCAACTCTACAACCACCTAGTTTAAGTAAAATTTCTATTAACTATCAACTAGATAGAAAAGATATACAAAACTGTGTTAGCTGTAACAATTATTCTTATAAAAAGATAAAGTTTGACAAACATAATGCTATAAAACTTTTTGACCAAGAAAGCGATAAAGAAACTGCTTTATATTTTGGATTTGATGGATACTTAAATGGGGAAGATTTAGATCTATATTTTGATATAGAACAAAAAGTTATACAAGATTTTAATCTCAATTCTAATGAAAGAATAATATCTTGGGAAATTTTAAAAGATTCAAAATTTATAAGTATATTTGTTGAAGATAATACAGATAATTTAACTAGATCTGGTGATATTAGATTTAAATTACCAAAATTAGAAAAATTAGAAAAATTAGATATAGATTTAGATGTTAAAAAAGCTATGTGGCTAAGAGCTAAAATAGTTTTAAATGCAAATGAAACCATACCTAAAATAAATAATATATTGACAAATAGTACTATTGTGTATCAGCAAAGTAGTTATTATAATGAATTTATAGCTAAATCTATAGGTTTACCAAATATGGAATACACATTAAATAATACTAATCTTATATCTACTCCAGAGATAATAGTAGATGGAGAAAATTTTAATGTTACCAATAGATTTGTTGACCATAAAGAACAAGATTCTGTTTTTAGATATGACTCTATATCTAACAAAATAATGTTTGGTGATTCTAAATTTGGTTTAATCCCAAAAGTTGGTAGTGAGATAATAGCTTCTTACTATGCGACTACAATAGGGAAAAAAGGAAATATTCAAAAAGGTAAGATAAAAGTTTTAAGACAAGCTATAAGTTTTATAAGTGGTGTAAAAAATATAGAGGATGCAACAGGTGGTACAGATGGTGATAATATTGATGATTTGATTAAAATTGCCCCATCTTATCTTAAAACTAAAAATAGAGCAGTTACTGTTGAAGATTATGAAACATTAGCTAAGGACTTTTCATCGTACATTGTAAATGCAAAAGCAGTAAATATAGATGGAGAGATAGTTGTTATAATTGTTACTAACGATATTATAGAACAAAATGGTTTAGTAAATAAAAAATTTATAGAAGATATTAGAACATATCTAAAAAGTATGAGTTTAGTTACTGTTATGCCTATAGTAAAAGCTGCTAAGGTTGTAGATATAAAAGTAAATGTAAAGATAAAATCATCTATTAAAAATAATGATATATCTATATATAATCTTCAAGATAGACTTAATCAAGAAGCATCAATGTATTTTAAAAATTTATACAATAAAGATATAACCAAATCAGATTTTTATAAAATTTTAAACAATATGAAATTAGAACTGTATTTTGAAGATATTAAATTTCATAAAAACGATTTATCTGTTGGTGGTTCAAAAATTAAGATTAATTATGATGAAGTTATAAAGTTTGATTCTATCATTATTGAGGAATTGAGTTATGAATAAAACAGATATAGTTTTATATATAGATAAATTAATCAAAGAAGATATAAAAGTTCCTTATTATAAAGCTAAAAGACTTTTAGATATACATAATATAGATATAAAAAATATAAAATTTGTATCTGGAGAGAGTTTACTTTTAAAATCTATAACCAAAAATCAGGATGCTAGTGTAAATGTTGAAATAAGTGAAAAATCTTGGGTAAAATATTTACCAGAGATTTATTCACAAGATAAGATTCTTGTAGAGTTTTTATATGGCTTTCAACTTTTGTTGTTAAAACAAAAAGATATAGTTGATAATAGTGAAAGATTGATAACTCCTGAAATAAGTTCACAAGTAGATTG
>JAMOPZ010000262.1 GCA_027064245.1 Campylobacterales bacterium | reverse complement strand
TGTACTATGTTCTGGGAATATTGCTCCACCTATACTAATAGTTTTAGAAAATGTTCCTGAAGCACCAGATTTTATCTTCTTTTTAGAAAAAGATATACGGATGTTTTCAGCTATTGTTTTTAAGTAATCTTTGTCACAATTGTAAAGTAAAATTATAAATTCTTCACCACCATATCTTATAATCATATCAGAATCTCTAACACACTCTTGCATAGTTGTAGAGATAACACGAAGTGCTTCATCTCCTACATCATGACCATAAGTATCATTAATCATTTTAAAGTGATCAATATCTGCCATCAATATACCATAAGAGATATTTAATCTTTGTTCCTCTTTAGTGATTCTATGTATGTTTTCTTCTAAATATTTACGGTTATAAAGACCTGTTAAAGGGTCAGTTCTAGCACTCATCTCTAAAATCTGAGTCATTTTTTTACTTACTATCTCAGGTTTTACTGCATCTACATAATCTTTAATTAAAGGTATATTTTTATGTACAGCTGTACATTCATCATCAGTATCTGTAATTATAGATAAAACTATATCCATCTCATTAGAGATTGTATATGGTATACAGATATAGTTTTTATCTGGATTTGTTACTTTGTTGCATAGATCTTTATAATAACAAGAATCAACTATAGAACTTGTTCTATCTGCTCTACAACCTAGCTTAGGAGTACAAATTAATTCTTTTTCAATATGAACAACTTCAATTTTTTTATTCATAGTATCTAACTCGATAATATTAAAATTATTTAGTTTAAATTCATTTTTTAATACTGTTACAAATCTAGCATATACATCTTCAAGATTCTCATCATGCTCTATAGCTTGACGGAAAAGATAAACATTTGACAACCTTGTAACAGTACTTTTAACCTCAATCAATGGATCTTCATGCTTATTTACATCTTTTGAAAGAAATATTTGAACTTTAGAATCAATCTCACTTAATGTATTTTGTAGTTTTACTAAAAGGGTATTTATCCATTGTGCAACCTCTTTTGCTTCACCAGTAATCTCACTATCATTCATTCTATTTGAGTAATCACCTTTTTCTGCTTGACTCATTACATCTTTTATAGCATCAAATATAGACATATAAGGACCTACAAGTCTATTGAAAAAGATATTGATAAACAAAATTAAAAAAGCTGCTATTATAGATGTATACATGATAATATTTAAACTTTGTTTTTTTATATTGTTCATATCTATCTCTAATGATATAGCACCTAAAGTATCCCCAGCTTTTACATCATGACATTGTAAACAATTTATAAAACCTATTTCACTAGCACGGTAAGGGATAGTTACTCGATAAGTAGCATCTGAAAAAAGGTCATCAACATAGTTTACCTCTGTTTTACCAGTTTGTAAAACTTTTAAATCTATATCATCACGAGCAAGTTCATTTTTTTCACCTTCACCATACTGCTTAACAACAGCATCGCCACGGATTAACCAAATCTTTTTCATCTCTTGCATAACTTCTATCTGAGAGATAAAATCTTCCCTTTTATCCATCGTTCCATGAAGCATTTGTGTAGTTAAACCCATCTTTATAATATTTGCAGCCATCTCTGCTTTTTCATGTGCATCTTTTATACCCATAGTTTTCATACCATAACTAAAAAGACCTATCATTAACACTAACATACTTAACATTACAGCACTTAGTCTTAAAGATATTTTTTTTCTACTTTTCAAACATTATCCTTTAGATTTTCTCTTATAATAATTTTTTATATTTTACTTAAAATTTGTTTATAGTTTTTTGAATCTGTTAAAAAGAAAATAAATTCTACTCTTATATAGTAATATTCTCAATGTAAAATATATCTGTATAAGAAACGATAATAGCATCATATTCATAGTTACCATTATAATTAGTTTTTTTTAGGTAAACATCACCTGTTTTTATAAGTTTTGCTAATTTTGATTTTGTTATATTTTGGATAGCTTTTTCATAATCATCACCACTTTTCACTTCAACAAAGTGTAAAACTTCATCTTTAATAGCAATAATAT
>JAMOPZ010000261.1 GCA_027064245.1 Campylobacterales bacterium | reverse complement strand
GGAATGATAATGCTAATGATGCTAATGATGATGAGCTTGATTTCTTAGACGATGAAGATGCTTGGGCAGATACTACTAGTTTTCAAGAGTTTAAAGAAGGTAAATTTAAAGATATAAGTATTAAAAGTATTCTTAACAATGACTCTGATGATAATGATAGTGATAGTGATTTTGCACTACCTATTAATGATTCAGGATTAGATTTTAATAATATGTCTAATGATTCTGATGAGAGTGATTCTGATGATAAAGACTCTGGCAATAGTGATTCAAATGATAGTGGAGTAGATAATACAATATCTGAAATGGGTAATATTAATCCATATTTCAATAGTAATGATAATAGCGAGAATACTAATACAGATTATACTTATGAAGCTAATGAAATTCATGAAAATATTGAGTCAGCTCATATAACAGGTGTATCATCATTTGATTCTAGTTCTGATTTTATGGTATAATAAGATATAAAAATATTTCAAACTCATCTAAATCTATCTGGCATGCATAGATAAGGTGAATTTTGAAAAATCTTTATATTAAAAAACCATAAAGGTCAGTGTTATATCATGAGCAAAGTATTTGTATCTATCATCTTCCTGTTAAATTTTAATTTATATTCTCAAGATATAGATTTGTTTATAAAACAGATACAAAATGCTTCTGCTCAAGATAGAGTAAAATTAATGAATTCTTTTAAAGAGAGGTTAAGAGCTATGAATAGTGAAAATAGAATGAAAGCTATAATTTTTCTTCAGAAGAAACAACATATTAATAAAAAAATCACTTCAGAAAAAAGTATTATTCAAAAGAATATTTTTAATAACAATGCAAAAAATATACTTCAACAAACATCAGGAAGATTTTAAGATGAAGCTTTTAAAACCTGCTTTAAGTTTAACACTATTATTACCTTTTAATTTATTTGCATACTCTGATATAGATTTAGATGGAGTAGAGGATGCTAAAGATAAATGTCCAAATACATTATTAACCGATTTAGTAGATGAATCTGGATGTAAAGTGAAAAGTTTAGTATCTAAACATCATTTTGATATTATTTTAGGTAAGAAATATACCACAATGAAAAACAATAAAAATCATTATCTTAATATTAATACTTTACAAGTTGATTATTATTATAAAAATTTTACTTTAGCTATCTTGACAGCTAAAAATAGATCAATGTCCGAAGATACCTATATAAATGCAAAGTATAAGTATAAATTAAATGAAATATTTAATTTAGAAAACTCTATTAATATTGTTTTACCAACTTACCACTCTTATTTTAATAATAATAAAACAGACTATGGTATCTCTACTAATCTTAATTATGAAAAAGATGATATATCAATGTTTATTGGCTATAGATATACCTTTATTAATGATACTGATTTAGAAAAAATAAATTACAAAAATACAAATAGCTATAGTCTAGGTGCAGGATATAATATAACAACAAATATATTACTCTCTACAACGCTTAATAGAACCAATAGTATATATAAAAATATAGATAGTTTAAATGCTATAAATTTATCTGCTGTTTATTCTATAAATGATAATTGGTTTATAAATCTCTCATATACAAATATCTCTAATAATATATCTAATAGTGATATATCTTCTTTAAAAATAGGGTATTATTATTAATATTTCAAATCTACAGATATTATCACACCAAAACCTACAAGCAAATATGTTTTTACTTTGATTGTTATTTTATTTAAAAAATCTATATTATTGGATATTGCTATGTTTATTGTATCCTTTTTAATATTTTTTATCTTAAAGTTATATTTTCATTATTACCTCTTTGGACCTATATAAAATCCACCCCAATCCATATATTATAAATCCTGCTCTATAATATCTTTAAATCTATTAAAATATATATTTTGTACTTTTTCAAGTTTTCTATAAATAGAGTTTATTTTTACTATATCTCCACCTATTTGACCTGCTACTATACAAGCTATATTCATCTTTTTTGTAAGTTCATCAAAAGCTGGCATATCTTTTGGATCTACTTCT
>JAMOPZ010000260.1 GCA_027064245.1 Campylobacterales bacterium | reverse complement strand
GATTTAATAGTACTATGAAAATTAGTCCCAGCTTCAGTAACTCCTAAGTGAAATGGATATTCATTTAAAGGTCTTAACATTCTATATGCTTGAACTGTTCTTTGGACATCACTAGCTTTTAGAGATATTTTTATATTAGTAAAATCAAGATCTTCAAGGAATTTTATATTATACAAAGCAGATTCTACCATCCCCTTTGCAGTTTGACCATACTTATCTTCAAATTTTTCCTCTAAAGAACCACAGTTTACTCCAATACGAACTGGGATAGATCTATCTTTACAAGCTTTGATTATCTCTTTTATTTTATTTGGTTCACTAATATTTCCTGGATTAAATCTTACACAGTCCACAACTTGAGCAGCTTTTAATGCTAATTTATAATTAAAATGAATATCTGCTACTATTGGTAACGAACTTTGTTTTTTTATACTTTCTAATGCATTAGCAGCTTCCATATCAGGAACTGCAACTCTTACAATATCAGCCCCTGCAAAATGAAGTAATTTGATTTGTTGCAAAGTAGCCTCTATATCTGTAGTTTTAGTAAAGGTCATAGATTGAACACTAATAGGAGCATCTCCACCAACAGGCACATCGCCTACGAATATTTTTTTTGTTTTATATCTTTTTATCATAAGAACATTTTAACATACTTTAGCTATAATAATGCATAAATTTAAATTTACAGGATGGAAAAATGGAAAATCTAGCAAATATACATATTTTTGATGTAGTTATTGTTGCACTTGTTGCATTTTTGGGATTAAAAGGTCTTTTTAGAGGTTTTATATCTGAGTTTTTTGGTTTAGTTGGTATTGTAGGTGGTGTATATGCTGCTTCAAGAGTAGCTAAAGATGTAGGAGATTTGGTAAATAGTACAGTTCCTGTATCATCAAATGAAAATACATTGTTACTTATAGGGTTTGTTGTAACTTTATCTGTAGTGTGGATAGGTGCTATGATACTTGGTAAAATTTTATCTGGAGTATTTAATGCAAGTGGTTTAGGATTTATTGATAGAATTGCTGGTTTAATTTTTGGTGCAGGTAAAATCTTTTTACTTTTCTCTATTATTATATATGCATTAATGCAAGTAAAAACATTTAATAAAATGTTAAATACAAAGTTTAGTAATAGTATTACTTTTCCATTATTATTAGAAACTGGTGGATATATTATAAAACTTGATAAATCAAATTTTACACAAACAGTAAAAGTTAAAGCAGATACAGCTATAGATACAACAGTACCTAAAAAAGTAGAAGAAAAAACAGAAATAAAAGAAAAAGAAACAAAAACACAATCACAAGAAGCAGCTACTACAACAGAAGCAGTTACAAATGCAGTAGTAGAAAAAGCAGCAGATGTACAAAAAGTAGCAAGCGATAAAGTTGATGATATAAAAAAGGTAGTAGTTAATAAAGTTGATGATATGAAAAAAGCTGCAACAAAAGCTGCAGCTGATATAATAAAATCAAATCTTGAGGGTAATACTAGTGCTGAGCAATAAAACAGCTCTTGAAGATTTAAAAAAAGTTTTAAAAAATAAAGGTATGAAATATACCGAACAAAGGGCAGTAATATTACAAATATTATTTACCCTTGATGATCACTTAAGTGCTGAAGAGGTACATTTAGTAGTGAAACAAAAATATCCAGAGTTAAATATAGGAATTGCTACTATTTATAGAACATTGAATTTTTTAGAGGAGGTTGAATTGATCTCCTCTATATCGTTTGGTAAAGATGGTAAAAAATATGAACCAAATAAAAAAACACATCATGATCATCTTATATGTGTATCTTGTGGTAAAATAGTAGAGTTTTATGATGAGGATATAGAAGTAAGACAAGAATCTATAGCAAAGATAAATAATTTTAAGATTACAGATCATAATATGCAGATATATGGTTTATGTCAAGATTGTCAAAATAAAAGTTAATTTAATAAATAAGGATAAAAAAGATTGTTTAAAAATAAAAAATATATACAACAAAGAATAGAAAAAGCTCAACAACTAAAAGAGCAAGGGTATAATCCATACTGTAATAAATCTAAAAAAAACACAACTATTGTAAAATTTTTAAATGTAAATAGTGATGTAGAAACTCTTGAAAATAAAAGAGATGAAAATAGACTTTATACAGTTGCAGGTAGAATTAAATTTTTTCGTCTTATGGGAAAAGCTAGTTTTATAAAAATAGAGGATGAAAAAGGGATACTTCAAGCTTATATTGCAAGAGATAATTTACCTGAAGGTTTTTATAATACTATTTTTAAAAAACTTATAGAAGTAGGGGATATTGTAGAGATCACTGGATATCCATTTGTCACTGGGCATGGAGAGTTATCTATACATGCAACAGATATAAAACTTCTTACAAAAGCTATATCTCCATTGCCTGAAAAATTTCATGGAATTGTAGATAAAGAGTTAAGATATAGACAAAGATATCTTGATCTTATTATGAATTCTCAGGTTCGAAAGACATTTCATATAAGAAGTAAAGTTATTAGTCTAACTAGAAGATTTTTTGAAGATAAAGGATTTTTAGAGGTAGAAACTCCTATGATGCACCCAATAGCAGGAGGAGCAAATGCAAAACCATTTGTTACTCATCATAATGCTTTAGGGGTTGATAGATTTTTACGAATTGCACCAGAACTTTACTTAAAAAGACTTATTGTGGGTGGATTTGAAGCAGTTTTTGAGATAAATAGAAATTTTAGAAATGAGGGTATGGATGCTACGCATAATCCTGAATTTACCTCTATAGAATTTTATTGGGCTTATAAAACATATAAAGATCTTATAGTTATAACAAAAGAGTATTTTGAATATCTTTTTGAACACTTGGAGCTTCCTACAAAGTTACCTTATGGTGATTTAAAGGTTGATTTTTCTAATTTTACTGAGATTCCATTAATTGAGTCTTTAACTACTATTGGTGGAGTTCCTAAAGATATAGCAAATGATAAAAATAAAGCCTATGACTATTTAATAGAAAAAGGATTTGATGTAAATAAAGAGTTAAATTTAGGTCAACTTCAAGGTGAGATGTTTGATGCTTTTGTTGAAGAGAAATTAATAGATCCTACATTTATTACTATGTATCCTGTTGAGATATCACCACTTGCAAGAAGAAATGATGAAAATCATCACTTAACAGATAGATTTGAATTATTTATTGCAGGACGAGAAATAGCAAATGCTTTTAGTGAGTTAAATGATCCTTTAGATCAACTAAGTAGATTTGAAGATCAAATGGCAGCAAAAGATGCAGGAGATGATGAAGCACATGAGATGGATGCAGATTTTGTAAATGCACTATCTTATGGTATGGCTCCAACTGCTGGACAAGGTATAGGTATAGATAGACTAGTAATGATGCTTACAAATGAACATAGTATAAGAGATGTACTTCTATTTCCAGCTATGAAACCAATAGCAAATGAGATAGATATACACGAAGATGAGAAATAGGTAAATTTTATAATAAAGGGAAAAAATGAGTTTTTTAAAAAGTGATAAATTAAAAGTTGCAGATAGTGAAGTTTTTGATATAATTCAAGATGAGTTAAGTAGACAAACAGAGCATTTAGAGATGATAGCAAGTGAAAATTTTACATCTCCTGCAGTAATGGAAGCTATGGGGAGTGTTTTTACAAACAAATATGCAGAAGGTTATCCAAATAAAAGATATTATGGTGGGTGTGAATATGCAGATAAAGTAGAGCAACTAGCAATTGATAGAGCATGTGAGATTTTTGGTTGTTCTTATGCAAATGTACAGCCTCATAGTGGAAGTCAAGCAAATATAGCAGTTTATGCAGCACTTATAAAAGCTGGAGATAAAATATTAGGTATGGATCTATCTCATGGTGGGCACCTAACTCATGGATCAAAACCTAGCTTTAGTGGTAAAAATTATCATGCTTTTTATTATGGAGTTGAGCTTGATGGTAGAATAAACTATGATAAAGTTCTTGAAATTGCAAAAATTGTACAACCAAAAATTATAGTATGTGGTGCTAGTGCATATGCTAGAGAGATTGATTTTAAAAAGTTTAGAGAAATTGCAGATTCTGTAGGGGCTTATTTGTTTGCTGATATTGCTCATATTGCAGGACTTGTTGCAGCTGGTGAACATATGAGTCCATTTCCACATGCTCATGTAGTTACAACTACAACTCATAAGACTTTAAGAGGTCCAAGAGGTGGAATGATCATGACTAATGATGAAGATATAGCAAAAAAAATAAACAGTGCAATTTTTCCAGGTACTCAAGGTGGACCATTAGTACATGTAATAGCTGCAAAAGCAGTAGCTTTTAAAGAGATTTTAGATCCTAGCTGGAAAGAGTATGCAGCTCAAGTTAAAGCAAATGCAAAAATCTTAGGTGAAGTTCTAGTAAGTAGAGGATATGACTTAGTAAGTGGTGGAACTGATAATCACTTAGTATTGGTTAGTTTTTTAAACAAAGATTTTAGTGGAAAAGATGCAGATGCAGCTTTAGGAAATGCAGGAATAACTGTAAATAAAAATACAGTTCCAGGGGAAACTAGAAGTCCATTTGTTACAAGTGGTATAAGAATAGGATCTGCTGCGCTTACTGCAAGAGGTATGAAAGAGAATGATTTTGAATTATAATAACAAATAAAATAGCAGATATTTTAGATGATATTAACAATACTGATCTTCAAAATAAAATTAAAGAAGAATTAAAAATTTTGGCAAATAAGTTTGTGGTTTATACACAATCAACTTATTAAGTTTTTTAATTAAATTATACAAGGGGTAGAAAAAATGAAAGTTAATGGTGAAGATTTTTTAAGAAATGTTCATATAGAGCATGATAAAGCTAAATTAGAGCAAGAAAAAGAGAAATTAAATACTGAAAAAGTACAATCTATTAATAAAACTTATGTAGCAGATACTATATCTACCCCTTATGATGATATGTCACTTCAAAGTGATACAGTACAAAATGATCAACTTCAAGATGTGATTCTACCACAACTAAAAAGTGGTATAGATAGAAAAAAATTTATCCTTTTAGGATTTATAATAGTTATAGTTTTTATAGTTACTATAGTTGTTACAAGGATTGTTTCGAATAAATCTCAAGAAGATAAATTAAATAATATTCCAAAGGTAGCATCAGTACAAAAAATAGAGAAAGAAAAAATTTTAGATAAGATAGAAGATAATGAAGATTATGCAAAGGTTATTCAAAAAGAAGCCGATATTTTAAAAAAGAAAAAATTAGATATTGAAAAACCAAAAATAGAAGAGAAAAAAGTAATAACTAAAAAACCAAAAAAAGTACAAGAGATACAGCTACCTGAACCTATAAAAGAGGTTTCCCCTGTAGTTATACAAAAGCCAAAAAAAGTTAAACCAAAACAAAAAGATCTATTTAATATTAGTAAACAAAATAAAGAACAAAAAAATAAAAAAATAAAAAAAGAAAAATATACAAAAAAAGCAATACAAAAACAAATACCACATAAAAAAATAGTAGTGCCATCACCTAAGGTAGTAGATCTTGATAAAAAATACTCAAAAAAATTAAGTGGGTATTATATACAAATTGCTGCATTAACAAAAAAACCATCTTCTAGATATCTGTTAAATATCAAGAAAAAAGGTTATAACTATGCTCTTTATAATATAACAATAAAAGGGAAAAAATACAATAAAATTTTAATAGGTGCATATCCTACAAAAGCACATGCAAAAAAAGTATTAAACAATGTAAAAAAAGTATTTAATAATAAATATGCATATATTTTAAAATTTTAAGGTTAGATTATGAATTTTTATACAAAACAGATATTTTTAGATCAATTTACTCCTGTATCAATATACCAAAAGGTGAAAGAGATCTTTACCAATGAGATAACTTTTTTATTTGAATCAGTTGTAAATAGTGATGATGGTAATTTTAGTTATATTTTTGTAGGAGATCGTGAGCGAGTTTGGAATAAAGATAATAAAAGTTTTTATAAAAATGAACAAGGTGAAATAATACAAATAGATGATAATCCTTTCGTTTTTTTAAAAGAGTATTATAAAAATATAGATAAATCTTTTTATAAACAAAAAGGTGAAGAGTTAGGAATAGGGCTAATTGATGGTTTTATAGGTAATATGGGGTATGATATGGTATCTACTTTTGAACCTGTCTTAAAACAATATATGGATCATTTAGAAGATGATATCAATATACCTAATTGTGATCTTATAAGACCAAAGATTGTTCTTGTTTATTCTCATAAGAGTTCACAATTTACAATTATTACTTCTATGGATACTATGCAAAGATATATTGTAGATATAGAACATGCTTTAAAAGAAACTTATAGTTATAGTGATCTTAAAAAGGCTACTATTTTAGAAGATGGTAGATTTGTACATACAAAAGAGAAATTTTTTGACATGATTAAAAGATCAAAACAGATGATAGAATCTGGAGATGTATTTCAAATATTAATGACAAACAGATATATTCAAAAAGTTAAAATAGATAATTTAAGTTTTTATAGAATGTTACGATCTAAAAATCCATCACCTTATCTTTTTTTATTGGAATATGAAGATTTTTGTATAGCAGGAAGCTCTCCTGAAGTGATGGTAAGATTAACAGATAATAAAATACTTTTAAGACCAATAGCAGGTACAAGAAAAAGAGGTAAAACTATAGCTAAAGATAATGCTATGGAAAAAGAATTACGCAATGATCCAAAAGAGATAGCAGAGCATGTGATGCTTATAGATCTTGGTAGAAATGATGTTAGTAGAGTAGCAAGTGCAGGATCTGTAAAAGTAACAGATAAAATGAGAGTAGAAAAATATTCTCATGTTATGCATCTAGTTTCTGATGTAGAAGCAACTCTTGATGAAAAATATGATATGTTTGATCTTTTTGCTTCTACTTTTACAGCTGGAACTATGACAGGTGCACCTAAAATACGGGCTATGGAGTTAATAGCTCAATTTGAGCAACTAAAACGAGGTTTTTATAGTGGTTCTGTAGCATATTTTGGATTTGATGGAGATATGGATAGTGCTATTACAATAAGAACTTCTCTTATAAAAGATGATACTATTATTTTTCAAGCAGGAGCTGGAATAGTAGCAGATAGCATAGATGAATTAGAGTATTTAGAGGTAAAAAATAAATTGGCTGCAAATGTAGCTACCTTGGAGGATTTGACTAAAATTTAGTTAAATAAAAAATGGAGATAAAAAATAGTCATATTCTTTTAATAGAAAGTTCTTTAAATGAACTACATAAAATTATTACTGAAAAAGATGCAAAAAATATGCATCTTCAAAAGGATAATGAGTATTTAAAAGAGAGTATTACAACAAATAAATATGAGTTTGAATCTATTACAGATGAGAATGAAAAATTAAAAAAACAGATAAAAATACTTTATGAAACTCAACATGAACTTAAACAAACTATTCAAGAAAAAGATATAGAGCTTAAAAATATTGAAAATATAAAAAGACAAACAGAAAAGCTAATTCAGTCACGAAACGATTCAGTAATACACTCTTTAGAGGAAAAAATATATACTATAAGTGAAGAGAGTAAACAAAAAGATATAAGAATAAAAGATCTTCAAAGTAGCAATGAACATCTAAAAAATATTATTGAGATAAACAATACAGATATAGAAGCTTTACGATATGATAATAGTATTTTAAAAAAACAGATAAAATCTTTAAAAGAATCAAATATTCATAAAGATGAACTTTTAAAGCGTGAAGAGTATAGGCATTTAAGTAAGCATATAGGTACTAGATTTGAGGATTATAATTTTTCAAAAGAGTTAAATAATCCAGCTTTAGAAAAATTGGAACAAAAATTAAAAGAATCTAAGCAAAATAATACTAAAATGGATATTATTGAAGATGATAATATAAGAGAATCAGAAGAAGATCTATTAAGAAAAAGTTTAGGATTTTAATAAAACAATCAATCTTCAATAATTATAAGGAAATAAAATGAACTACCCAAAAGAATTAAAAAACTCAAAGTCGCTATTGGCAAAATATTTAACACCAGAGGTTTTTGAAAAATTAAAAGATAGAACTACTGCAAATGGTTATACTTTAGCACAAGCAATAAACTCAGGTGTACAAAACCCAGATAGTGGAATAGGGGCTTATGTAGGAGATGAAGAATCATATACAACTTTTAAAGAGCTATTTGACCCAATTATAGAGGAATATCATGGTTTTAAATCTACAAATAAGCATAAAAGTAATTTTAACCCAGATGATCTAAATGCACCAAATCCAGATCCTGAAAATAAATATATAATATCAACTAGAATTAGAGTAGGAAGAAACATAAAAGATATTCCACTAGGAACTGCAATATCAAGTGAACAACGAAATAAAATAGAACAAGATATATCTTCGACACTTTTAACTTTTACAGATGAGTTAAGTGGTAAATACTACCCTTTAAATAATATGAGTAAACAAGAGAGTGAATCTTTGATAAAAGATCATTTTTTATTTAAAGCTGGAGATAGATTTCTTGAAACTGCAGGATTAAATAGAGATTGGCCAAATGGAAGAGGAATTTATCATAACAATGATAAAACATTTTTAGTATGGATAAATGAAGAGGATGAACTTCGAATTATATCTATGCAAAATGGTGGTGATATAAAAGAGGTATTTACAAGACTAAGCAAAGCTGTAAAACTTTTACAATCAAAAGTAAAGTTTGCTTATAATGATCATCTAGGTTATATCACAAGTTGCCCTACAAACCTTGGAACGGCTATGAGAGCTAGTGTACATATAAAAGTGCCAAATCTTGGTAAAAATATGGATAAATTTCAAGAAATTGCAGATAAATATAATGTACAAATAAGAGGAATAGATGGTGAACACTCAAAAAGTGTTGGTGGGATTTATGATATATCAAATAAAAGAAGATTAGGTGTTACTGAGGTGCAATGTGTACAAGATATGTATGATGGTGTAGTTGCACTTATAAAAGCTGAGCAAGAATTAGTAAGTTTATCTTAATCAAAAATAGTTGGATTTGGCGATATGATAAAATTAGAGAAAAAATATTTTATAAAATCTTCTAATAAGGAAAAATTAGTTATAATAACTTATAATAAATTTTTAAACTAGGAATTTGTATGATAAATATCTTGATTGCCGAAGACAACAGAACAACCTATACAATATTAAAGAATTATATAAATAAATATTTTCTAACTGAAGAAGATGTTGATTTTACAGTAGATATAGCCCCTAACGGTCAAATTGCTCTTGATATGGTGCAAAAGAAAACTTATGATATATTATTTTTAGATATTGTTATGCCAAAGGTTGATGGATTTGAGTTTTTAGATTTTTTAAAATCATATGATATAAAATATCCGTATATTTGTGTAACTACTGCATTATGGGAAGATAATTATGAAGATATTCTTACAAAAAAAGGTGCTTCATCTTGGGTAATAAAACCATACAATAAAAAAACAATTTTTATAGAGTTGGATAAATTTTTTAAAAATAAATGAAAACAATACTTATAACAAATAGAAAAGGTGGTGTAGGAAAAACTACTACTAGTGTAAATTTATCTGCTTGGTTGGGGCAGATGGGTTATACTGTACTTATTATTGATCTTGATACTCAAAGTCATGTACAGTATGGACTTGGATTTGCAAAGAGTTTTAAAAGTGGTATTCATAAAGCATTTGAAACAAAACAAAATCTAAATGAACTTATACATGAAACCTCTTTTAAAAATCTTTTTTTATTGCCTGCTGTTATAAACTATCCTATAAATAAAATAAAACAAGATGATAGACAATTAGCAAGACTTATTCGTAGAAGTAGATTAAAAGATACATTTGATATATGTATTATAGATACTCCACCTACATCTGATATATTACTTTCAAATGCATTAGCTATAAGTGACTATGCAATAGTACCTGTAAAAACAGAATTTTTAGGTCTTATAGGGGTTAATCAGTTTTTAAAAATATTTTATACAACCGCTTCAAAAGTAAATCCAAAATTAGAGTTATTAGGAATATTACCTACTATGTATAATAAATCTATGAGCGAACATCAAGATATGATAAAATTTATAGAAAAAAAAGTGGGAAAATCAAGAGTTTTAAAACCTATTAGAAATGATATTAAACTTTCAATTTCATTTTTAGAAGGAAAGCCTATATCTTATCTTGATAAAAGATATAGAGGTAGTAAAGATTATGAAAAATTAGCTAAACAAATTGTAAAGAGATTATAATGATAGATAAAGATCAAAGAATAGAAGAATTAGAAGCCCAAATAGAATCATTAAGTGATACTATTCTAGAATTAAATGAAAGAGCATATATATCTGATAGTGAGTATGAAGAATCGATAAAATTATATCAAACCACACTTGATATCTCTATGGAGATGATAGTATTACTTGATAAAAAGTTTACTATAATAGATGTAAATAAATCTACTTTAAATCAATTAGGTTATAAAAATAAACAAGAACTTTTAGGTCAAACAATATCTACAATGATGGATGAGTATAATTATAATCTATTTAATAGCACTTTACACTCAAATTCTCTTAAGCCACTTGAAATGAAGATTTATGATGTAGATAAAAACCTTTTTCCAATACTATTGCAATCAATAAAAATAGAAAAGATGGAGGATGTAGAGTATATTATTACACTTATGGATTTAAGAGAGATTAAAAGAAAAGAGACTATTTTACAACAACAATCTTTATCAGCTACTATGGGTTTTATGATGGATGAGATAGCTCATCAATGGAAACAACCTTTAGGTGTGA
>JAMOPZ010000259.1 GCA_027064245.1 Campylobacterales bacterium | reverse complement strand
AACTCTAATATCGCAGATCCTACTCCACCTTGAGCTTGAGAGTCACTAAAAATATACCATTTTTTCGTACTATTTGACAACTCTTTTAAAAGTTTTATATCAAGTGGTTTTACAAATCGTAGATCTACTATTGTAATATCTTGTTCTAAAAATTCTGCTGTTTTTATAGCTTTAGATACACCTGCTCCATATCCAATAAAAGCTATATTACTATTACCTTGTTTTAAAATTTCTCCTTTTCCATACACAAAAGGTGTTGAATCATACTCTAATTTATCAAATGCACCTCTTGGATATCGTATAGCTAAAGGAGTATCAAACTGTGATGCAAATTCTAATGCATACTCTAGTGTGATACTATCTCTTGGAGCTATTAATGTCATATTTGGTAAAAATCTTAAAAAACTAATATCAAACTGCCCTTGATGTGTCTCTCCGTCTGCTCCTACAATACCTGCTCTATCTATACAAAAAGTAACCCCAAGATTCATCAAGCATACATCATGAATAATTTGATCAAAACCTCTTTGTAAAAATGTACTATAAATTGTAACAAATGGTTTAAAGCCATCTTTTGCCATAGCTGCCATAGAGGTAATTGCATGTTGTTCTGCTATTGCCACATCCCAAAATCTATTTGGAAATGCAGACATAAGTTTATCTATACCTGTTCCACTTGGCATTGCAGCAGTTACTCCTACAATTTTTTCATCTTTTTTTGCTAATTCATATAGCTTATCACTAAAAACTGCTGTTGCACTTTTAATAGAAGATTTTTTAAGAGTTTTTCCTGTTTTTATATCAAATGGTGCAACACCGTGCCATTTTTCATGATACCCCTCTGCTATAGAATACCCTTTCCCTTTTGTTGTTTTTGCATGAACAACTACTGGTTTTTTAAGCTCTTTTGCAATAGTTAATGTATCTATAATCTCTTCAATATTATGTCCATCAATGGGACCTATATAATCACACCCCATCTCTTCAAAAATAATACCTGGAGTTATAAGTTTTAAGCTCTCTTCTAGTCTTTTTGCTATAAATTCACTCCCTTTTGGAAGATACTCTTTTACTATATAATCAACTCTTTTTTTAAATCCTTGATAAAATCTACCTGCTAAAAGTTTACTAAGATGTTTACTTATAGCTCCTATTGGATGGGCTATACTCATCTCATTATCATTTAATATTATTACTATAGGAAGTTTTAGATCCCCTAGTTCATTTAAAGCTTCATATACCATACCAGCAGTCATAGAACCATCACCTATCATTACTACGGGTACTTTATTTCCATTGTTTAGTTTATTTGCTTTAGCAGCTCCTACAGCTAAAGATATAGAAGTAGAGCTATGCCCTGCTACAAAATAATCTGCATTACTCTCTTTTGGCTTTGTAAAACCACTAAGCCCTTCAAATTGTCTTAATGTATCAAACTGCTCCCATCTTCTAGTAATTAGTTTATGTGGATAACACTGATGTGAAACATCAAAAATAAAAGGATCATACAAGCAATCAAAAACTTTATGCATACCAATAGTAAGTTCAACAGCACCTAAAGTGGAACTAAAATGTCCACCATTTTTAGATACAACCTCTATAATTCTATCTCTTATATCTTGAGCTAATTTTTCTAATTCTTGAGTATTTTTATGTTTTATATCTATCATTATTTTTTTAATATCTCTTTTAAATTTTTAAATACTATATTATTTTGATCATCTCTACCTATAGTTATTCTAATAGCATTAAATCCATAACTACTCATATCTCTTACAATTATCCCTTTTTCTAATAACTTTTGACTAACCTCTTTTGAGTTATAACCATCCATATAAACAGTTATAAAATTTGTATATGATGGTATAAAAGTAAGATTATTCTCTTTTGCAAATTTTTCATATTCTTTCATTTGAATAAAATTTTTCTCTATACAACTATCTACAAACTCTTGATCATCAATAGCCTCAATAGCTGCTGCTAAAGATAGTGTAGTTATATTAAAAGGTGGTCTTAATTTATGTAAAGTTGATATAATTTGAGTA
>JAMOPZ010000258.1 GCA_027064245.1 Campylobacterales bacterium | reverse complement strand
TATTTTATTTCCATTAAAACTAAAAGCACCTAATTTCCCAAAAGTTCCTGTATGCTTTTTTTTATAATAAGAACCTAAACTTTCTGCACTATCTTCAATTAAAACTATATGCCACTTATCACAAATAGTTTTTAGTTCATCTATTTTACAAGGATGACCAAAAGTATGCATAGGTACACATGCTTTTATCATTTTTCCTGTAGTTTTATTGATACATTTATTATCATCTATTTCACAGTTATTTTCTAAAAATTCTTTTAAAGACTTAGGACTTAATCCCATAGTATCTAAATCCACATCAACAAATATTGGCTTTGCTTCACAATACTCAATAGCATTACAAGTAGCTATAAAAGTAAGTGGTTGAGTTATTACTTCATCATTTTTTTGTACATCTGCTAATAATAAAGATATATGTAATGCACTTGTACCATTAACTGTTGCTATTGAATATTTACTACCAACATAAGAGGAAAATTGTTCTTCAAACATATCTACATATTTACCTACACTTGATACAAATGTAGAATCTATACAATCATTTAGATATTTTTTTTCATTTCCTATAAATCTAGGTTCATGTAATGGTAAAAACTCTGTAGTTTTATAAATACTTTGTATGAAATTAACCACATCATTGTGTAGTGGTTTCATTATCTTTCCTTTGAAATCATTTAATTTAATTTTATCTGAAATTTACTTTATTTGTGATAATATCCTCAATATATTTTCAAGGATACACATGAGTACAAATCCAACTATCAAAAAAGCATTTATAAACTCATTTAAAAATTTTATATCTATAATGCCTGTGATGATAGCAATTGTTGGACTTGTAAGTATATTTCAAACATATATAACCTCTGATATGATATCTCAATTATTTGGATATAATAGATTTAGCGATATACTTACAGGTACACTAATAGGTGCTATTGCTAATGGTCACGGATCTCTTAGCTTTATAATAGCTAAAGGCTTACAAAGTCAAGGTGTATCTATATATGCACTTAGTACATTTACACTTGCTTGGGTATCTTTAGGTTTTGTTCAACTTCCTGCAGAAGCTAGTATCTTTGGTATAAGATTTACTATTATTAGAAATATTTTAGCATTTTTAAGTACTATAATTATTACATATTTAACAATTATTACTATAGGATTAGTATCATGAAAAAATTAGAGATTAAAGGTTTAAAATTTTTATATTTTATGATATTTAGTTATATAGTATTATTTTTAATTGATTCATCAAATGCTTTAGCAAGTTTAAATAAATTTATAAATATAACTATCACTTTATTGCCAATATTTGCTTTTATTATTATACTTACAGCACTTATAAATTATTTTTTAAAACCAAAACATATTCTTAAACATTTTGGAGAAGATAGTGGAAAAGCTGGTATATTTTATAGTGTAATTGGTGGTATTTTAAGCCACGGTCCTATGTATGCTTGGTATGGAATGTTAAAAGATATGAGAACTCATGGTCTAAAAGATGGACTTATTGTAACTTTTTTATATGCAAGAGCAGTAAAGCTTCCTCTTTTACCACTAATGATAGCAATATTTGGAATTCCATATACAATAGTATTAAATTTTTATATTATTGTATTTGCAATACTTCAAGGTAAAATTATGGATAAATTAAAATAAAATATATTGATTTTAATTTAATTTAATATTATTTTAAAGATATTCCTTTTTCATCTAATAAAATTTTATTAGATTCTTGAAGATTAGTTAATGCTTTTTTAAAATTTTTTTTACTCATTGAAAAAGTATTTGCTATAGCAGTTGCATCACTTTTATAGTTATATGGCATATGATTATTATTTTGAGCTAAAAGTTGTAAAATCTTTTCCTCATTTATACCACTTTTTTTTACATTTATAGGTTGTAAAGATATATCTAATTTTCCATCATCTCGTATTGCTTTTATATAAGCTGTTGTAGTTTCTCCTAGTGTTAAAGATCCAAACACCTCATTTTCAAAGATTAATCCTTCGTAATTATTATTTACTATAACTTTATATCCAAGATCA
>JAMOPZ010000257.1 GCA_027064245.1 Campylobacterales bacterium | reverse complement strand
AAGTGCTATAAGTGGATATATAACAAATCCAGCAAGTTTATAATATGATAGATATACCATGTGTAATATTAGCAGGTGGTAAAAGTAGCAGAATGGGAGAAGATAAATGTTTTCTCCCATTTAAAGGTACAACCATTATAGAATATCAATATAATAGATTATCCAAAATTTTTAAAACAGTTTATATCTCTAGTAAAACTAATAAATTTAACTTTGATTGTAATATCATATATGATAACAATACTAATATCTCATCTCCAATGGTTGCATTAGCTTCTATTTTACAAACACTTAAAAATAATAAAGTATTTATTATTACTGTTGATATACCTTTTGTAAAAGAAACTACAATTTTAGAACTATTATCAGTAGATTTTGATACTGTAATTGCTAAAGATAATGAAAAAATACATAACCTTTGTGGTATTTTTCACAGATCATCACTTTCTATAATAAAGCAACTTTTACAAAAAGATATTCATAAAATAAACTATTTATTAAAACAGTTAAATAATATAAAATATCTAGAATTTAAAGATAAAAATCAATTTTTAAATATAAATAATCATGATGACTATAAATTAAGCATCTCTTAATTATTTTATATTTGTAAAATACAAAGTTACAAGTTTTTCTAATACTTCTAATACATCATCTTCATCACTTAAAGATTGAACAATACTATGAATACAAGCTTGATAAGGATCAAAACCTTTAACTATAAGTTTTGCAGCATAAACTAAAAGTCTAGTTGAAACAGCCTCTTGGATATCAGTATCATCAAGATTTCTAATATCACTTGCTATATTTACTAATTTTGTAGCAATCTCTTCATCTACACCACTCTCTTTTAAAATAATTTGTTTTTCTATATCTTTTTTTGGATAGTTAAATTCCATAGATATAAATCTTTGTTTTGTACTAGGTTTCATACCTTTTAATACATTTTGATATCCTGGATTATATGAAACTACAAGCATAAAATCAGGATGCGCTTCTATAACCTCTCCTGTACGATCTATTGGAAGTACTCTTCTATAATCTGCTAAAGAGTGAAGTACAACTGTAGTATCTTTTCTAGCCTCAATAATCTCATCAAGATAACAAATACCACCATCTCTTACAGCTTTTGTAAGTGGTCCATCTTGCCAAAATGTTCCTGTTTCATCAATAAGATGACGACCTACTAAATCTGCAGCACTTAAATCATCATGACAAACTACAGTATAAACTTTTCTATTTAATTTTTCACCCATATGTTCAATAAATCTTGTTTTTCCACATCCTGTTGGACCTTTTATAAGTACAGGTAGATTCATAGAAGCAGCTGCTTCAAAAAGTTCCTCTTCGTTTGATTGTTTTTCATAATATATATTTGACATTTTATATTCCTCGTATATCTTTTTATTTTGTTAAGCTCATATAAACTTCTGGTATAATTGTTGGTAATTTCAACCCATCACTTACAATCTTAAAACCATTTTGTCCAAATAGATAACTTAAGTACTCTTTTGCATCTACATCAATAGTGATACAAAATGGTGTAATACCTTTTTTCTTTACCTCTTGAATAGCTTTTTTAGTATCTTCAATACCATATCTACCATCATATCTATCTTCATCGTTTGGTTTACCATCACTTATGATTAAAAGTAGTTTATTTGCATTTTTTTGTTTCTCTAAAATGGTTGATGACTCTCTTATAGCCGCTCCTAATCTAGTATAATAATATGGTTGCATAGAATCTACTCTTCCTCTTACAACATTATTATATTTCTCTTTAAAATTTTTAATAATATTAAAATATACTTTTTTATTTTGTAACGATGAAAAAGAGTAAATTGCAAAACTATCTTCTAATTTTTGTAATGCTTCACTAAAGACCATAATGCCATCTTTAATAACATCTATAATTCTTATATCTTGATTTATGCCTGTTTCAGTTGATAAAGATACATCTGCTAATATCAATACTGCCATATCTCTTGTTTTTTTCGTATAGGTTGTAAAAAACTTTTGATGATGTAAAGATTTATCTTGATGAGTTGTATACTCTATCCAACTATCAAGATTTATCTCATCTCCATAAGGAAGCCTATCATTTTTTACTCTATCTAATTGTAACATCTCCAATTGATCTTCTATTTTTTTAACTGTTTTTTTCAATCTTTTAGGAAGAGAAATTGGCTCAAAATTTATAGTTATTTGAGGTTTTATCCTTACATACTTTATAAGATATTTTGATTTTCTATAATCCCATTCATCTATTAAATGCCCTTTTCCTAAAGGATATATCTCAACCGTATCAGGGATAAAATCAAGATCCATTTTTATTCTTGAATTTAGATTTGCATCTTTTTTTCCTATAGTTATCTCATCTAAATCTTGAGCATGATACAATGCATCTTGATCAAAACTATCATCTTCCATTCTATCTACATTTACTTGCTCAAATATTGACATTAAAGACTCTGGCAAAAAAGCTAAAAAACCATCTGTTTCTTTTTTATCATCTACTTGATTAGCCTTTTTTTTCATATCTAAATTATCAGATTTATCTTTATGTTGATTATTTTGTGGTTCATCTAGATTTTCATCTTTTTTAAAAATTGTACTTTGATTTGGATTTGGATATATCCATAGGGGATTTGGATAATCATTTATTAAATCTTTGTTTTCTAAAGTTTCAAAAGACTTAACAAATGATAATTGTTCAAAATTTTCACTAAAATATTTTGTAGCATAAAGATAAAATTCTTTAAAGCCATCATATCTATCAATAAGATATTTAGTATGTTGTATATTTATTTTTAATATATCTTCATCATTTTTAATCTCTTCAAGAGTACTTAATGCTACTAACCAATAGTATAAAAGTTCATTTTGTTTTTTATCTGGAAAATATGCTAATGATTCAGGTAAATATACTGCTTGATCGTCACTCCAAGTAAGATAAAACTCTTTTCCTAAAAAAGAGATTTTTTCTAAAAATGTTCTATTTGTTCTTTGGATAGTTCTTTTATCTGTAATTTGTAGATCTTTAGCTTTTTCACCATCTAAAAGATGGTGAAAAATAAGAAGAGATTTTGATATATCTTTAAAATAAACTCTTTGTGTATCATAAAATTTATGTACTTTTTTGTTTAGAAATTTATCCCAATTTCTACCAATACTCTCTTCAAATTCAAGCCAATATTGTATCATATAATAATACTATGCTTCTTCTTTTACAAAGAATGATGAAAAGTAAGTAATAAGACCACCAAATACCATAAGACCAAAACCTAATCTTATTGTATAAATAGTAGCAATACTTTCTTGTGATTCCATAAAACTTACTAAATCTGTTCCTACTCTTTGATCCATGATTTGAGAGATCCCAGCAGCTGTTAAAGCTAAAGTAAGACCAATCATACCTGTATTTAATAATTTCATAGATAATAGTTCTCTATCTTGTGCTTTTTTACAATTTCCATGAGGTCTACCTCTTAAAATTGGCATTGCATAAGAGATCATAGTAAATATAATCATAACATAAGCTCCATAGAAAGATAAGTGACCATGTGCTGCTGTTAATTGAGTACCATGAGTATACATATTAACAGGTGCTAATGTATGGAAAAATCCCCAAACTCCAGCTCCTAAAAATGCCATAACAGCTGTTGATTTTGCCCATGTAAGCGCAACTTCATTATCATGTTTGATTTTTCTCTCTTTTGCCATATTGTATGCAAATAAAATCATTAAGAAAAATGGCAATGGCTCAACTGCAGATGATATAGATCCAATCCATAGCCAGTACTCAGGTGCTCCCATATAGAAGAAGTGATGTCCAGTTCCTAATATACCAGAAACCATAGTCATAGCAATAATTAAGTATAACCATTTATCAATATGTTCTCTATCTACTCCTGTTACTTTAATAAGTACAAATGCTAGTATTGCACCAAGGATAAGTTCCCAAGTAGCTTCAACCCATAAATGCACAGTAAACCACCAGAAAAATTTATCAGCAATTAAGTTATCTGGTACATAAAATGCAAATAAGAAAAATGCTGCAAGACCAAATAATCCTGTTAATAAAACAGTTGTAATAACAGTTCTTCTACCTTTTAATACAGTCATTGAAACATTTAAGATGTAAGATACTACAACAAGAACAATACCTACTTTAGTAGGAAGAGGTTGCTCTAGAAACTCTCGACCCATTGTAGGAAGAAAATTATTAAAAGTTAACTCTGTTAATTGTGCATAAGGTACAAATAAGTATCCTAAAATTGTAAGAACACCCGCTGCTGCAAATACCCAAAAAGTGATAATTGCCAATTTTGGACTCCATAATTCTCTTTCTGCCTCTTCAGGTATAAGATAATATGTAGCTCCCATAAAACCAAATAATAATAATACTATAAGTAAGTTAGTATGTACCATTCTTAATACATTAAAAGGTATTAATGGAAATAAAAAATCTCCCCATAAATATTGTATACCCATAAGTATTCCAAATAAAATTTCTCCAGCAAGAAGAATTAAAGCAAAGATAAAATACGGCTTTGCTACTGATTGTGATTCAAATTTCATAGTTATCTCCTATCCTTCGATTGTTGGTGGCCATTCGTTGGCATTTACTTTTGATGTCCAGATTAAGAAATCAGACAAACTGTTTACTTCCTCTTCACTTAAGTGAAATTGAGGCATTTTTCTTCTGTTTGGTGTGCTTAGAGGTTGTGCAGCCATCCATCCTTGCATATATGCTTTAAATGTAGCAACATCTCCAGCTCCTCGTCTTTGGAATACATTCATAAGCTCTGGTGCATAATATGCTCCCTCACCTATTAATGTATGACATCCAACACAATCGTTTTTCTCCCAAATCTTTTTCCCTGCCACTACCGATTCAGTCATATTTACTTGATTCGATCGCTTAGGTATCTGCTGTACAGTATCAAAAGAAAGAGCTATAAATATTAATAAGGCGAACATTCCACCACCATAATAGATATTTTTAGCCATACTTTTGGTTATTCGTTCAGTCATATCTTTTCCTTTTTTTTAATTTCTACAGTTACATAGTATCGTGAGTATATATTATTTTTTATTAAAATTATATTAAATTACTAATAAGTTTTTATCAGAATTAATTAGTATTATTTTAAATTAAATTTTATATGATATAATCAAGTTATGAAAAATATTAGAAAAAATTATCCTCCAGGGGATTTTGGTGTATGGGTTATTATTTATATTGAGTTATTAACTTTTGGATTATTCTTTGCAGGATATATATATTCAAGGCGTGCAGATGTGGAGCTTTTTAATGCATCTCAGTTACTTTTAGATACAAAATCTGGATTTGTAAATACTCTTATATTAATAACAAGTAGTTATTTTGTTGTAAAAGCAGTACAAGCTATAAAAACAATGCAGCTGCAAGAAGCTATAGAAAAAGCACAAAAATGGCTTTTAAGTGCTATTGGTTTAGGTGGTATGTTTTTGATAATAAAAATGTCAGAGTTTATATCAAAATATCAAGATGGAATAAACTTAAGTACCAATAAATTTTTTATGTTTTACTTTTTGCTTACTGCATTTCATTTTATGCATGTAATGTTAGGGATGATAATACTTTTTAATCTTTACAATAAAACAAAAATAGGTGGATACACAAAAGATGATCATAGAGGTTTAGAATCTGGTGCATCTTATTGGCATATGGTTGATCTTCTTTGGATAGTTTTATTTCCACTAATTTATATAATAAGGTAAGAGTTTATGGATAAATTTACAAAAATATGGTTAATACTTGTTTCTTTAACAATATTTGCATTTTTAATTGGTTGGTTTAGGGTTTCATCTTATCTTATAATTGGAATATTATTGATTTCTACTTTTATAAAAGGTGAGTTAGTAATAGAATATTTTATGGGTCTAGGAGAGATAAAGGGAAAATTTAGATATATTCCTACAGTTTGGTTAGCTACTATTATATCTATTATAGCTGCTGGATATTATTTATAATACTAAATTTTAAAGAGAATAAAGATTTTATTCTCTATTCTCTTTTATCTCAATTTTTTCTATAGTATCACCTTGTGAAACTTTATCAAGATTTAAAAAACTTTCTCTATCTTGAACCTCTATATTTCCAAATACAGTATGAACTCCATCAAGATGAGGACAAGGTACAAAACATATAAAAAACTGACTTCCACCAGTATTAGGACCCGCATGAGCCATAGATAATGATCCTCTTTTATGTGTTTGATTTGGAGCATCTGTTTCACAAGCTATTGACCAATCTGGTCCTCCTGTTCCAGTTCCAAGCGGACATCCACCTTGAGCCATAAAACCATCTATTACTCTATGAAAATTAAGATTGTCATAAAATCCTTCATTTGCTAAGTGTGCAAAATTTGCTACAGTATTTGGTGTAGACTGAGGAGTTAATTTTATCCATATAACTCCATTTTGTGTTGTTATTTTTGCATATTGATATTTATTTATCTCCTCTTGAGTTAAATCGTAGTGTTTTAATTCTTGACTTCTTCCAAACATTTTTTATCCTTTTGTTTTGATTTATTATTAAAAAAGGAGCAAGAAAAACTTACTCCTTTTTATAAATTTTACAGTTTTTTAGACTATTTTTTTGAATATGCAGAATCTGTTAAATTTTTTGTATCTACAATATATGGTACAAGTGCCATATGTCTTGCTCTTTTAATAGCATTTTCTACTTGCTCTTGAAATCTTTTTGAAGTTCCTGTAAGTCTTCGAGGCATAATTTTTCCTCTTTCACTCATAGATATTTTTAATAGATCAGTATTTTTATAATCTATATACTCTATTTTCATTGCACTATATTTACAATATTTTTTTGCAAATTTTCTTTTTTCTGCCATAATTTTTCCTCTTTAATTATTTGTGACTAAAACGGTATTTCGTCATCATCTATATCTATTGTTGGTATGTTTTGTTCATAGCTATTTTGTTGAGCTTGTTGTGGCATACCACCTTGTTGCACAGGAGCATTATAACTTTTTTGCTCCATACTTGGTTGCTGTTGCATAGGTTGATTATATGATTGAGCTTGTGGTTGATTGTATCCAGAATTTTGACCCATACTATCAGCTTTTGAATCTAAAAATTTAAATTCATCTACTCGTAAAGTATGTCTGCTTCTATTTGAACCATCATTTGCTTGCCATTGCTCAAAAATTAATCTTCCCTCTAATAAAACTTTAGAACCTTTCCGTACATATTGATTAAGAACCTCAGCAGCTTTTCCAAATACTGTAAAATCAAGAAAACAAACTTCCTCTTTTTGCTCTCCATTTTGCATTTTATATCTATGTGAAGTTGCTATTGCACTTTTTGCTATTGCACTTCCACTTGGAAGATATTTTAATTCAATATCTCTTGTAAGGTTTCCTACCATAATCACTTTATTGTACATCTATTAAGTCCTTTTTTAAAGTTACTATTTAGCAGCTCTTTTAGCAGCTTCATTACTCATAACAGTCCAGTGTTTTATCTCTGTTTTGCTATCATATTTTATAAAGATAAATCTAATAATACTTTCATTTACTTTATAAGTTCTTTCTAACTCTTTTATAGATTCAGATGGTGCTTTAAAATAGATCACATAGTAGTAACCTCTTTTATTTTTTTGGATCTCATAAGCTAATGTTCTTGTACCCATATCGTCACAAGCAACTACTTCTCCACCATTTTTTTCAATATTTTGTTTAACTGTAGCAATTTGTGCTTCAATTTCCTCTTGTGTAAGTGTTGATTTAACTATAAACATAGTTTCATAATGTCTAATTCTAGCCATATTGTTTCTTTCTCCCTTTTGGATTTAGCCAATAAAAGATAAATTTTTATTAGCAAGGTTAAGGATCAAAATTTTACTTTTGACACTTTTGGAGGGCAATTTTATCTTAAATTTGCTGAAAACTTTCTAAAACAAGCTTGCGTATAACTATTTTGGTCTAAAGTAGTTTTTGTTTTTAATTCAAGTTCAAGTTCTAAAAAAAATTGTAACATATCTTTTATCTCTTTTGTACTATATTTTATAGCAATATTTGCTCTATTTTGTGCTATTTGTTTTGGTAAGTTATATCCCCAAATTTCTTTAATATTTAAATCTCCATATAACTTTAAATATGTATTTATATTAAAAAGTTGTTGTACAAATGTAGATGTTTGAGTAACCAATGCTATCTCATTCATACCCTCTTCAAAAAGCATATATAGATCATTGTCTATATTTGTTCCATTAAATAATTTTAAAAAAAATTGATCCATATCCACACTACCCATACCAAAACATTGTCCATTTATAGTAGATATATCTATAGGTTGATTTAAAATAAATAGTTTATTTAGATCATTTGCACATAATGATAGATCTTTTTGATGCATACTATAAAGATATTGTAATGCATTTATATCTATTTGAATATTTTTTTCTTTTGCTATATCATTTAATATTTGTATAGCTTCATTATCATATGGTTGATAAAATATAACTTCACAAGAGTTTGTTTTTTTTGTAAAACTTTTTGACATAGTTCTAAAATCAGTCTCTCCTACACAACAAAATATTATAAAACTTTCTGGATTTGTATTGCATATAGATATAAGAGTATCTACCTCTTTTTTAGCAATTTTTTTTGCTGTTTTAATAAATAATACATTCGAATCACTAAAAAGAGATGATTGTGATAAAAAATTTGAGCAATCTTTTAGTTTATATTCATCAAAATATATTTTTTGTATATCATCTTTATTTGCTAATTTTAAAGCTGTTTTTAGTGCATACTGCTCTATTAAATAATCACATTGACCATAAAACATATAAGCATTGTATCTATTTTTATCATTATCAAATTGTTTTTTATACATTTTAGATTATCCTAGTTAATATTTTTTTTGTTATTATATCTACTGATTCTATTTTTACTTTTATATTTGAAAATAGTTTTTCCCCTGCATAATTTATCATAATTACCCTTGCACCTTTTATATTATCATCTATTTTTGCTATACCATTATCTTTATCTACTACTTTTGCTTTAAAAACTTTATTAATATTGTTTTTTGCCCATCGTGCATATTTTCTATCCTCAAAATCCCATACCAAGGAGTCAATTACCCTTTGCGTATCACTAATATTTTGACAAATATCTTCAATATCTTTTGGAATCTTACCTGTTTTTAAAATACGATGTAATACCAAATCTGCATATCTTCTAATAGGTGATGTAAAATGACTATAATTATCAAATCCTAATCCAAAGTGTAATTTTTTGATACTACTATATACAGCTTGCTGTTGAGATTGAATAATAAGTTCATCTACTTCATCTCCTATATTTTTACTTCGTGCTTTTTTTTGTATAAGTTCTATAGTATCGTGAATATTAGCTTTTAATTTTGCATCAATTCCAACTATTTTTAGCTCATCTATTAGTTTTATTATACTTGCTTGAGTTGGCTCATCATGAACCCTAAAAATACCAAATTGATTTAATTTTTTTGCAGCTTCACAATTTGCAAGTAGCATACACTCCTCTATTAAACTATGTGATGCAGTAGAAAATTCTATAGAGGTATAATCTAAGTTTTGATCTTTATCTAAAACTTCTCTTATTGTAGGTGATCTAAAATCATATCCTATTTTTACTCTTTTATTTTTAAACTTTTGTGTTATATTAAAAAGATTTACAAAATATTGATTTTCTTTTTTTTCTAAAATAGTATCTATTTGCTCATAAGTATATCTATGTTTTGATACTATAGTTGCTTCAAAAAGTTCACTTGATACTACAGTTGTTCTTTTAAGATCTAGTTTTATTTTAAATACAAAACTAAGTCTTGGTTCATTTGGTACTAAAGAGCATAAATTATTACTAAGTTCAAATGGTAACATAGGCAATACTTTATGTGGTAAATATATAGAAAAAGCTCTTTTTTTAGCTTCAATATCCAAAGGTGACCCCTCTTGCACATAAGCACTTACATCTGCAATAGCTATAAAAAGTGTGCTATTTTTTTCATCAAAATATATAGCATCATCAAAATCTTTTGCATCTTTTGGATCTATTGTGCAAAAATCAAGATCAGTTAAATCAACCCTTGATATTGAGTTACAACTAAATTTATTAGTTATTTTATCTGTACTATTTCTATACTCTTGATTATATAAATAAAGTGATATAGACTCATCTATAGTACTATTTTTAAGATTTCCAATATGCTTTATAATAGTATTATGATCATATAAAACTATATCATTATCTATTAGTTTAATATTATTTTCTAATTGCTTTAAAAAGATATTTTCTTTAAATGAAAATATCTTTTTATCTTTTATATAACATAAAATAGTATTTGTTGCTTTTTTAACTATTTTTAATACTTTTGCTTTAATTTTTCCTTTTGGATTAAATAAAATTTGTACTACTACTATATCGCTATCATATGCACCATTTAATTTATCTAAATCTATATTTATCTTATAAATTTGATTATCTACTGATTCTAATATAGCTTTATTATTTGTTATTTTTATTTTACCAATCCTATATTTACTATTTAAAATATAATTATTATTCTCTTTTTTTACATAATTTGTAGTCTTGTAAAGCTCTTGTAAATATGTTTTCAATTTTATCCTAATCTTTTTTTTGATAAAATGATAGCAAAATTTCTAAGAAAAAGGAAACTTATGAAAAAAATTTTAAAAATAATGGTACTTACAACTGTTGTAGGGACATTATCTTTTGCTAGTTCAAAACCAACATTACTATTTTATTGTGGAATCACTATGGTAAAGCCTATGAGTGAAATTTCTAAATTTATAGAAAAAAAAGACAATTGTAAAATAGAGATCATTCAAGGT
>JAMOPZ010000256.1 GCA_027064245.1 Campylobacterales bacterium | reverse complement strand
TAATGTTGTTAATACATAGTGTCTAAAACTATTTTCAACATCACTTATATCTATACCACTAAAATCAAATCTAAGTACCAAATAAGATGAAGCTTTTAAAGTTTTATTTTTACCTATATAAGTATCATCAAAAAGGATCTTAAAATCTTTTTTATAATATGTATCATAATATGCTTCTAAAACTGCTAGAAATAGTGACTTTCCAAATCTTCTAGGACGAAGAAATAAAACAAATCTTTCATTTAAATCTTCGAGTTTTTCTATAAAATGTGTCTTATCTACAAAATAATAGTTATTTTCTTTTATATCTTTATAATCCGTTAGCCCATAAGGTATTTTTTTTAGTTTTTGCACTATATATCCTTAGTGTTGTTGTTTATTATAAATTTCTCTTTTATCTCAAATCATACTACAGTCATATCATCGTTTCGTTCATTGTGCAGTGGTCTCATTATTTGGTATAAAACTTTCCTATTTTACCATTTCTACTTTAAATATATCTTTTAGTTCTCTCATAAGTTTGGTATAGTTTTCTTTGATTATATTACTAAATTTACCCACACTTTTTTAGAAGGAACCCTCTTTTTTAACATGAAGAAATCTTATTATAATCATTGAAAAAATAACTTCAAAAATAGAAGCTAAAACAAAAGCATGATAATAAAAAAGACTTATACTATTGTTATGATACGCCAATGTAGCAACTGCAATAAGAAGTGTAAGAGGCATAGAGTGAGATAGAGCAAAAAGTAAAATCTCTTTAGAGTTCATCTCATCTCTTAATATCATAGAACTAGCAATTCTCATAAATATCATACTAAAAGTTATAAGCAAAGATACCTCTACAAGATTTGATACAAGAAGAGCATTTAGATCAAAAGATGTCCCTATCCATATAAAAAATATAGGTACTAACCAACCAAAACCAAAATGTTCTAACTTATGAGGTAATCCTGTATTGTGTCTAAAAAATGTTTTTATAAACACCCCTGCTATAAAAGCCCCAAGAGCTAATTCAAGATGAAGATATAACATTAAAGCGATCATTAAAAAAAATATACTCATAGATACTCTAATATCTTGTTCTTGATTATCGTGCTTTGGCATAAGATAAGTTTTTAACTCTGGATACCACCAAATCAAATGATGAAAAAAGTTATAAAATAGTATCATAACTACAAAAACAATAGCAAGTTCTGTTAATGTTTCATATAAAGTAGTAGAAAATCCAAATTCAAGTATAGCACTAACTGCTGTTAAAACAACAATAGATATAATCTCTCCTATAAGTCCTATAGTTATGGCATTATTTAACCATACTACATCTCCATACTCTTTTTTTAGAGTTGCCAAGAGTCCTATAGATATAAGAGGTAAGGTTACTATAAAAATATTTGCTAAATCAAAAAGCCAAGTAAAAATTATAGCAAAAATATAAAGCATTATAGAATATAATAAACCTTTTTTAAAAAGTGCTGCAGAGATCTTTAAAATTTGTTTTAGATCAACTTCAAGACCAGCTAAAAACATAAGATATAAAAATCCAAGCTCTGCAACTAAAGTAAATATATGATCTGATTCTATAAAATTATAAGATATAGCAACCGATCCTAAAAAAATCTCTATAGGTACAATTGGTAATTTTATAAGCTTTGATAACAAGGGTGAAGCAAAAATTATTAATGATAATACAATAATAATAGAAATTTCATTTGTCATTTTTATCTTCTTTATAATTAAATTTAAGATATAATACCAAATAAAAGAAAATAAAAACTTAAAATAAGGAATTTTATATGCAATCATACACAGCAAATATATGTGATAAATACCCAAATGATGTAAAAGTATTAGACCCACAATACTATTCATATGGTGGTGTAGCTATGTGTCATGGAAAGATCACAACAATACAACTTTTTGAAGATAATACAGCTTTAATTAAACTTTTAAGAGATACAAAAGGCAAAGGAAAAATTTGTGTAGTAGATGTAGTAGGCTCTTACTGTGCAGTTGTAGGTGAAACACTTATGGGATATGCTTATAAAAATG
>JAMOPZ010000255.1 GCA_027064245.1 Campylobacterales bacterium | reverse complement strand
TGCCATCTCAGGGTCTTCATTTTTTTCTCCCAAAGTTCTAAAAAGTGCGTGTTTACTACTAATACAAGCTTTTTCAAAAGTACCTCCAATTCCAACTCCAACTGTAATTGGTGGACATGGATTTCCCCCTGCATCACTTATTACCTCTTTTACATAGTTGATAATCCCCTCTTTTCCTGCAGCTGGAGGAAATACTTTAGCTCGACTTACATTTTCACTTCCACCACCTTTTGCAGCATACTCTATATCTATCTTATCCCCTGATACTAAATCAAAGTGAATAATAGCAGGTAGGTTATAACCTATTTTATCTTTTAAATTTGCTCTACTAAAAGGTTCACAAGTACTAGCTCTAAGATATGCATCTGTATAACCTTGTTTAGTTCCTTCATTTATAGCATCTTTTAGTAGGCCTCCATTTACTTTTATATCAGCTCCAACTTTTACAAAAAATACTGCTAGTCCTGTATCTTGACAAAGTGGTCTTTTTTCATCTTTTGCAATATTTGCATTTTCTAAGATTTGTCTTAAAACCTCTTTAGATACTGGTGATTTTTCCTCTTCCATAGCTGTTTTTAACGACTCATATACATCATTAGGAAGATCAGTTCCACAGTGTACTATGATATCTCTTACAGCTTTTACCACTTCATTATATTCTATCTCTCTCATAAAAACTCCATAATAATTTTTTTATTAGTGTAACATCTTATTATTAAATAAGATATAAAAAAAGCTCAACTATAAATAGTTGAGCTTTTTATGGGAAAAAATGAAATAATTACTATCTATTTTTTACACTCATTAAATAGCTTATAACATTATCTGTAAATGGATCATGTTTTTTCTCTTTTAAATATGCAATATAAAGTTTTCTTTTCATATTAATATTTGGTAATCTTGTTTCAAATAAAATACCACCTTTTACAAGATCTTTAATTGCATGTGATGATACTATTGAAACTGTTGGTATTTTATCATCTTTTGCACTATGAAGTATAGTTTGTACTATAGTCGTAGGAGAAGATGCTTCACTTACAATATTAAAAGTATCACAATCAGCAAAACCTGCCATATCAAGATGCTCTTTAAAAACTTTTCTAGTATGACTATGTCTATCTCTACATACCCATTTATAATTTTGTAGATCTTCATCTTTTATTCGTCGAGGTAGTTTTTGATTTGAAAATATAACTATCTCATCCTCTATCCACTCTCTATATATAATACCATCTTCAAAAACAGGTGATTCTATAAGAGCCATATCTACTTTTTTATCTTTTAGATCTATTATAGCCTCTTCACTTGATGATACGACTACACTTACATCATTGTTAATCTTCTCTTTTATATCATTTAAAAATGTAGGTAAAATATAGTTTCCTATAGCATTTGAAGCACCAAAAATAAAAGTGATATCTTTATTAATAATTTTTAATAACTCTTTCTCACTACTTGATATAACTTTTTCAATTTTTTGTGCTATTTGAAAAAGTTGCTCCCCCTCTTTTGTAAGTCTAATACCATTTTTTTTACGATCAACTATAGATGTTCCTAAATAATTTTCCATAAATCTCATCTGTTGAGTAACTGCAGGTTGTGAAATACCTAATTTTGCTGATGCTTTTGAAAAAGATCTCTCCTTTACAACAGTCAAGAAAGTATTTAATTTGGTAAAATCTGATAGCATAACTAGAACCTTTTATTTGATAATCTAATGCAAATTATAACATATATTTATAAAACAAAGATTAAATCATACTTTACATTTGTCTAAATCCCCTAAAAGAGCTATCATGTTTTAGATACAACTCTTCTAATTGTTTTCTAGTATTTTGTTTTACTTTTGCTTGATAGTTATCTAAAAGCATCTCATTTGCATCTAAAAGAGCTTGATAAAACTCCTCATCGGTTAATTTTGTAAAGTTACAAGTCATAAGATCAGAATTTGTATGTTTATGTTCATAAAAATCTTCTATATCTTTTAACATCCCTTTTTGAATAGCCAAATCATACAAAGGAGACCCAGGATATGGTGTTACTGGTCTTATTGTTCTCA
>JAMOPZ010000254.1 GCA_027064245.1 Campylobacterales bacterium | reverse complement strand
ATCTAAATACTTCAAAAAGTGCTACAAAAATAACATATGAATATTTTAGCAATAATTATTTAGATTTTTTAGTTAAAACACCTAAAAATTTTGATCTTCTAATAGATGCTATAAATAGTGTAGATATATGGTTAGAAGATCAAAAGTTATTTGAGTTTGGTAAAGTATGTATGAGTATGATAGCCAAAGCAAGAGAGATTAGTAATATACTATTTACAAAAGAAAACTTAGAGTACAGACACTATCTTCTTTTAGCTGCATTACCTTTTATTGATAAAGAAAATGGTCATATACTTTTGGATGAACAATTATACTTTATAAAAAAGAATTATTTATCTTTAAATAATACTACTACTGATACATTTGATAATACTGTAGCAAAACTACTTACAGAGAGTTTAAAAAATAATAAAGATATATTTACAGTATATTATAAAAAACATAAGGGTCTTTTAACATATTGTCTAGGTGGTATATCTATCTCTGCAAATGAATTTTTAAAACAAAATAATGAATATTCTTTTTTTATAGATGTAAGTAGACGAGGAAAAGCAAGTCTAAGAGCAAACAATAAGCTAAATGTAGCACAACTAGCACAAAAATTAGGTGATGGTGGAGGTCACCCAAATGCTAGTGGATGTGCTTTTGAACTATGGAAAGAAAAAGTTTTATACACAGATGTAAAAGCTTTTGTTCAAGATAAGCTAGATAATATTTAATCTAGCTTAGATTATCTAAAAACAATCTAACTCTTTGTAGAGTTATCTTTGTCTTAGATGGTTCTTGTACAAGAGCAATTCTTACATACCCTTTTCCTATACCATTTCGTCCTAGAAAACTTCCTGGAAGTACTTTGATATTGTATTCTTTATAAAGTGCTTTTGTAAATGTTAATTCATCTTCTACTTCAAGCCATATATAAAATGTAGCATTTGGAGTATCAATATTTAAAATCTCCTTTGCTAAAATAAAATTTTCTTTATAAAAATTCCTAAATTTCTCAACATGTTGTTCATCATCCCACGCTATAGCTGCTGTTTTTTGTAATGGTAAAGGTAATGCACATCCAACATAAGTTCTATATTTTAAATACTCTTTTAAAATATTATTATCTCCTGCTATAAAACCACTTCTAAGACCTGGTGCTGAGCTTCTTTTTGAGATACTATTTAAGACTAAACAATTTTTAAAGCTATTATTATTTGTTTTTATACACGCCTCAAGTAAAGAGATAGGTTTATTTTGATTATCAAAATATAACTCACTATAACACTCATCATTTATAAGTACAAAATCAAACTCCAAAGCTTTTTGAACCCACCAAATTAAAGTATCCATATCTACAGATGCACTTGTTGGGTTATTTGGATAATTTAAAATAACCAAATCTACCTTAGCTAAATCCTCTTGATCTAATGATGCTAAAAAGTTGTTTTCTTTTGTTAGATCCATATGAATTATATTTGCCCTACTTGCAATTGCTGCACCTTCGTATATTTGATAAAAAGGATTAGGAAATGCTATTGTTGGATCTTTTTTATCAAAAAGTAAAAATTGAGGAAAATTAAACAACACCTCTCTTGTACCAAAAGTTGGTATAATTTGAGATAATGAAATATCAACATTAAATCGTTTTTTTACAAAATTAATTTGTGCTTGTTTTAAATAATCTTCTCCTGAACTTTTTGGATATTTATTTAACAAAGCAGATGAGTTACAAAATTGATCTTGTATAAATGTTGGAGTTAAAAACTGAGGCTCCCCTATAGTTAAACTTACCTCTTCATAAGAGCTATTTGGTACAATATCTTGTAGAAGATTATTTAACTTCTCAAATGGATATGTTTGAAAATTCATTTTAATATTACCTTTTTAGAAAATTTTATTTTATTATAACAAAACTATTATTAAAGTTGTGATATACTAAAGAAAAAACAATGGACATAAATATGAGGATATTAGGAAAAGGCAAAACTGCACTCGCTATAAAAGAGATTTTTAATGATATAAAACTATATGATGATAATGACATATCAGTGTATGACCCTACAAGTCACGAGGAG
>JAMOPZ010000253.1 GCA_027064245.1 Campylobacterales bacterium | reverse complement strand
TGGTAAAATATCTATAAGTGCAACAGCTACTAATTTATCACCTATAAAATATAATAACTCTTTTCCAAACTCATTTGCACCATCTACATAAGATTTACAATACAGATCTGGATCTATTTTATTCTCTTCCCATCCTTTTTTTGTTTGCATTACTTTATGGTATTTATTGAATAATTCTAAATGTTCATATGTTACTGTTGGCTTTTGAATATATATTTCAGTATTTTTATTTTTATTTAAAACCCTTTTATGTGATTTGGAAAAATTAAAATTTTCTATATCAATTCGTAGTGTTGTACAAGCATTACACCCTTTACATTGAGGTACAAAATGCATATTTCCAAATCTTCTCCAACCACGCTCTAACATAGTTTGTTGCTGTTGTAGTGTACATTTATCCATATAACGATATTGAATATCACATAATTTATCATCATAATATGCGCATTGAGTGTTCTCTTCTGTATAATTAAAACACTGTGTATTTGTATACAATTTTATTTCTCCTTATTTAATTATCGTTTAGATAATACCTAGCTCTAGTACTCATAATATCTGCTGCAAAAAAATACACATCTACAAGATCGTTCTCTTTTACTGTATCATCTAAAAGCATAGCATCTTTATTATTAACTTTTGCCACTATTTTTACATCTTTATTTATAAGCCTAACTGCATGAGATATAAGCTCTATATATTTTATAGAATGCAATGCTATTAATACAACTTTTGCATCTTTTAATCCAGCTTCTAAAAGGATACTTTTTTGAGTAGGATCTCCAAAAATTGCATTTTCATTATTTTTTAATGCATTTTCAAATAATGGAAAATCATCTATAATAATATTGTGTTTTAAATTATTTTCTTTTAGATTTTCTGCAATAATTTGCCCAAATGTACCATATCCACATAAAATTATATGATCTTTTATAGTTTTATCTACCTTTATCTTCTCTATTATAGCATCTCTATCTTTTTTAAAGATATATTTTACAATTTTATCTAAATTTTTTACAATAAATGGTGTTACTATCATAGAGGCTATTACACTTAAAGTTAACATCTGACCTGTATTTTTATCTATAAGATCAAAAGATGTAGCTTGTGTAAAGATTACAAATGAAAATTCACCAACTTGTGATATTGCTAATGCTGTTTGTAAAGCTTCAACTTTAGATGAAAATTTATATATAATACCAAAAATAATAATAGCTTTTAAAACCATAATTATAAAACCTAAAGAGATAATAGTAACTATATTTGATATTAAAAATGATATATCTATTTGCATACCAACAGTTACAAAAAAAACTGCTAAAAGAAGATCTCTAAATGGTATAAGATCTGCTTCTACTTGATGTTTATAGTGTGTTTCAGCGATAAGCATACCACCTAAAAAAGCTCCCAAAGAATATGTAAAGCCCAATATATGAGCTAAATAACTAGCCATTAATGTTACTATTAAAATAGTTAAAATAAATAACTCATCTGCATTTGTTTTAGTAACTGTTTTTAATATATATTCAAGTAGATATTTTCCAACAACAATCATAACAATAACTAAACCAATAGCAGAGATAACAGTATTAAAAAGCATATGACCTATAGTATGAGTAGAATCTGTCATAATAGTAATCATAAGCAATATAGGAATTACAGAAAGATCTTGAAAAATAAGTATCCCTAAAGTATTTTTTCCATATGCAGATTCTATTGTTCCATTTTCACTAAGCATCTTTAAAACTATAGCTGTAGAAGATAAAGCTAATGCAGATCCAATTACAAGTGAAGTTTTTATATCAAAATTAAATAAATAAAAAGATATTATTGTAAATAAAGCCATAATAACACCAACTTGCAAACTACCAAAAGTAAAAACCTGTTTTTTTAACTCTTTTAAATTCTCAACTCTAAGTTCCAAACCTATAGTAAACATTAAAAAAACAATACCCATTTCAGCTATTTCACCTAAAACATGCTCTTTTGCACTACTAATATCAAAAATAGTAGCTATAACTGCACCTGAAAATATATATCCTATTATAGGAGGAACATCATATTTTTTTA
>JAMOPZ010000252.1 GCA_027064245.1 Campylobacterales bacterium | reverse complement strand
GCAAAATGTGTAAGAGAAGTTGAACGAATGAGAAAAATCATCCTTGATACTAAAGGTATTGGTGGATTTGGAGTTGATGCTACATATTGGTTTGACACTATAACTAAAAAATTAGGACTTTTGAAAAAAACTGAAGATAAAATAGTTTCAAAATTACATTTATCTAGTAAAAAAGTAAAAAATCATGTAAAAATTGCAGTTACTCTAAGTAATCTTATACATGAAACACAAAAAGAAAGAGGTGCAACAGCTGGTTTTATAGGAAGTCATGGTAGAAAGTTTGGTGAAATATTAAAAAAACAAAGATTAAATACTAATGAAAAATTAAAAATTTTCAAAAGAACACTTATGATATTAGGAACTTATACATTAAACTCTGAAGCTAAACATTATCTTAATAAAGGTTTAGCACAACTATCAAAACTAAATAAGATAAGATCTGCAGTTGATAATTTTTCTATTAATGGTCCTAAGGCTATAAGATATTTTACCTCTATGCATGCAATATTTTTAGATGTAATAGGAGCTATTACAAAAGATGCGCAAGAGGCAAATGAAGCTAGAGATCTTCTTGCTTGGTATAATTTTATTATGGCTAAAGAGAGAGCTGGAATTGAGCGAGCCGTTATGGCAAATACATTTGCAGGTAATAAATTTTTACCAGGTATGAAAGATAAATTTACAAAGCTAGTAACAGAACAAAAAACATTTTCAAAAAGTTTTGAAAAAGCTGCAAATACAAGTATGCTTAACAGTTATAATGCTACAGTAGTTGGAGAATCTATTAATGAAGTAAACCGTATGAGACAAGTAGCATTTGATGCAACTGCTATTGGTGGATTTGGTATTGACTCACGATATTGGTTTGATACTATTACACAAAAGATAAATTTACTTAAAAAAATAGATGATTACTTATCAAAACAGTTAGCTCATACTATTGAAAATGAGTTGTCTCATGAAAATAAAACATTATATACTATTGTAACAGTTGTATTAGTTATGATTTTATTTATTTTAATATTCTCAAAATTTGTAGCAGATGGGATAACAAATTCTATAAATAAATTTCAATATGGATTATTAAATTTCTTTAAATATTTAAATAGGGAGATAGATGATGTACAATTTTTAGATGATAGTAGTAAAGATGAGATAGGTATTATGTCTAAAGTTGTAAATGAAAATATACAAAGAACAAAAATTGGTATTGATGAGGATAATGATTTTATAACAAATACGCAAAAAGTTATGATAGCACTTCAAAATGGTTCATTTGAAAAAGAGATATCTGCAAATACAAATAACCCTAGTTTACAACTTTTAAAAGAGACTATAAATAATGGATTGGGTAATTTAAGAGAGAAAATATCTACTATGAATAATATGTTGGAAAAATATGCAAGTTTAGATTATAGAGATAAATTAGAAGTAGAGGGTATTAGATCTAATAGTGCTTTAGGAACTTTAATAACTGATATTAACAGATTAAGAGATGTTATAACAGAAATGTTAGTAGAAAATAAAGCAAATGGAACAACCTTAGAGGATAGTAGTCATATGCTTTTAACTAATGTAGATATTTTAAATAAAAATTCTGCAAATTCTTCACTTGCTATTGATCAAACTGCACATGCAATACAAGATATTACAGTTAATATAGAAAATAATACTCAAAATGTTATAAAAATGGCTTCAAATGCACAGCTTTTATCAACTTCTGCTACAACAGGAGAAAAACTTGCTTCTAAAACAACACAGGCTATGGATGATATCAATATAGAGGTTTCTGCTATTAGTGAAGCTATATCTGTAATAGATCAAATAGCATTTCAAACAAATATATTATCTTTAAATGCTGCAGTTGAAGCTGCAACTGCTGGAGAAGCTGGAAAAGGTTTTGCAGTAGTTGCTCAAGAGGTAAGAAATCTAGCAAGTAGATCAGCTGAAGCTGCTAATGAGATAAAAGCTATTGTAGAAAAAGCAAATGCAAAAGCAACAGAGGGAAAATCTATATCAGATGAGATGATAAATGGATACAATACTTTAAATAAAAATATTGAAAATACAATTGATCTTATTAAAAATGTAGAACAAGCAAGTAAAGAACAACAACAAGGTATGATAAAAATAAATGATACAGTAGGATCTTTAGATGAACAAACAAAACAAAATGCATCTATTGCTGCAACTACTCATGAAATAGCAGTTCAAACAGACACTGTAGCAAAACTTATTGTAAGTAGTGTAAACGAAAAAGAGTTTGTAGGAAAAAATTTTACAAAAAGAAAAAAAACAGTTGATTTAAACTATAAAGGTAAAGAAAAAAGAAAAGTAGAAAGATTAATAAAAGAGAAATTATAAAATATATGAAATTTAAAATAGATGCTTTAAGCGGTAATGCTAGAGCAACAACATTAAAAATGGCTCATGGAGAGGTTCAAACTCCTGTTTTTATGCCTGTTGGAACTCAAGCAACTGTAAAAGCTCTTGATCATAATGATATGTTAAATCTAGGAGCTCAAATAATACTAGGAAATACATATCATCTATACTTACGACCTGGATGTAAACTTATAAAAAAATTAGGTGGACTTCATGGTTTCTCAAGGTTTCCTAATAATTTTTTAACAGATAGTGGTGGATTTCAAGCTTTTAGTTTAAGCGATAATGTAAAACAAGATGAAAATGGAATAATGTTTAGATCTCATATAGATGGAAGTAAACACTACTTTACCCCTAAATCTGTGCTTGATACTCAATATGATCTAAATAGTGATATTATGATGATTTTAGATGATCTTGTGGCACTTCCTAATACAAAAGAACGGATAAACTTAAGTATTCAAAGGACTACTTTTTGGGCAAAAGAGGCTATAAAGTATCATATGGAACAAAAAAGTAAAGGTATAGGAGTAGACCAAAATATTTTTGCTATTATTCAAGGGGGAATTGACAAAGAGTTTAGACGCCTTAGTGCTACACAACTTTGTGAATTAGAAGATTATGATGGATTTGCAATAGGTGGCTTAAGTGTAGGTGAATTAAATAATGAGATGTATGATACGGTGGAGTGGACAACATCTTTTATGCCTCATAATAAACCTAGATATTTAATGGGTGTAGGAACTCCAGAAGACTTAATAGAAAATATCCACCGTGGGGTTGATATGTTTGATTGTGTGATGCCTACAAGAAATGCACGAAATGGAACACTATTTACCACTTTTGGAAAAATAAATATAAAAAAAGCTTGTTTTAAAGAGGATGAATCACCTATAGACAATGAATGTGGTTGTTATACATGTAAAAACTATAGTCGTGCATATTTAAATCATCTTTTTAGAACAAAAGAGATAACATACTTTAGATTAGCTTCTATTCATAATTTATATTACTATTTAGATCTTATGAAAAAAGCAAGAATTGCTATATTAGAAGATAGATGGGAAGATTTTAGAAAAGAGTTTTATAGTAAAAGAGATAAAAAAAAGGATTAAACATTATGGAAAAAGCATATAAATTATTGGCTATTCAAGAAGGTATTTCAAATAAAAAAGCAAAAGAGCTTATAGATAAAGGTATTGTAAGTGTAAATGGGAAAAAACTAGTAGTTGCAAGAGGATTATTAAAAGAGGATAGCTCTTTTAAAATAAAAGATATTGCAAGTGCAAAAGTTATATATGAAGATGATAATATCATAGCTGTAAATAAACCAGCATTTTTAAATGCAAGTGAAGTTGAAGATAGTTTTTTTGAAGCAACACTTTTAAATAGATTAGATAAAGAGACAAGTGGGGTGATGCTTTTAGTAAAAGATGAAACTTTTAGAAAAAAAGCAATTAAAGAGTATAAACAAAATAAAGTTTATAAAGAGTATGTAGCAATTGTAGAGGGAAAAGTTGTGCAAGAGATCATAATAGATACTCCAATATCTACAATAAAAGGAAAATCTGCAAGAAGTAGAATAGATGAGAAGTTTGGAAAACCAGCTCTTACAAAAGTATATCCATATCTAGTAGAAGGAAATAAAAGTAAAATAAAAATAGTTATTGAAAATGGTAGAACTCATCAAATAAGAGTACATCTTGAGTCAATAGGACTTCCTATTATAGGAGATTTACAATATGGAAAACCATCTTCTCAAGTACAAAGAGTGATGCTACATAGTAAAATTACAAGAATACTTGATTATGAATTTGAAGCAAAAGAACCAAAGGAGTTTTTTCACTTTGGATTTGAGGGGTAATTAATATTATATGGATATATTATCTCTTATAGTAGCTACTTTATTTTTATCAATTATTTTAAACATAATTTTAAAGAAATTTGATATTTCGCCAATAGTTGGTTATATTTTTACAGGGGCAATAGTAGCTGTATTTTTACAAGATATTAATCAATCAGAGTTATCTCATATAGCAGAGTTTGGTATAGTATTTTTAATGTTTACTATAGGTCTTGAATTTTCTATAAAACATCTACGAAAGATGAAAAAAGAGGTTTTTGTCTTTGGTAGTTTGCAAGTTTTAGTTACTATTTTTATTTTTACATATATTGCAAATATATTATTTAGTTTTGATATTAAAACATCTGTCATTATAGGTTCAGCACTTGCACTATCTTCAACTGCTATTGTATTAAAAGTATTAAATAGTAATGGGGATATCCATAGACCATATGGAAGAGCTAGTACTGGAATACTTATATTTCAAGATTTAGCTGTTATTCCTATATTGTTACTTATTACAATTTTAGCAAATGATAAAGCTAATATTACAGATATAATACTAAATACAGTGTATTCTGCAATTATAGTAGCTATTATACTTTTTGTAGTGGGGAAATATCTTCTTGAAAAATTTTTGGCTTATGTTGTAGATACAAAAGTAGAAGAGATATTTATAGCTTCTATTTTATTGCTTGTATTAGCTTCTGCATTATTGGCTCATAGCTTTGGATTTTCATACTCTTTAGGAGCATTTGTAGCTGGTATGCTTATAGCTGAAACAAAATATAAATACCAAATAGAAGCTGATCTTGTACCATTTAGAGATATTCTTCTTGGGGTATTTTTTATAACTATTGGTATGCAAGTTGAGATTAACTCTATATTGAATAATTTTTTCTTAATAATTTTTTTATCTGCTTCTATTTTAGCTATAAAAGCTATATTGATTTTTATAATTTTAAGAATATTTACTTTTACAAAACGAGCATTTAAAGTAGCATTAACTTTAGCTCAAATAGGGGAGTTCTCATTTGCTATTTTATCTTTAGCAACTGCAAATCATCTTATAAGTTATGAATTAAACCAAATACTAATACCTGTGGTTATAGTTTCTCTTATTTTTACATCTATTGTATTAAAATATGTAAGAGTTTTTGTGGATATTTTTTATAAAGAAAAAACAGAACTTTTAAGCGAACCATTAATAGATGCACAAATAAAAGATCATATTATAGTATGTGGATATTCACTTTTAGGGCAAAAAATTGTAAAAAATCTAAGAGATCAAGGATTAACATATATAGCGATTGAACACAATAGAGAGCATGTAAAAAATGGACACTTAAAAGGGGATATTGTATTTTTTGGAAATGCATCTGCAAAAGCTATGCTAGAGGCTGTTTATTTGAAAAATGCAAAATCTATAATAATAGCAATAGATAATGATGAAAAAGTAAGATTAATAGTAGAATCTATTAGAAATTTAAATAATTCTATACCTATAATTTTAAAAATTACTCATAAAACTCAAATAGATGATCTTAAAGATCTCAATATAAATTATTTTATAAATGAAAATGAACTAACAGCAAAAGAGTTAGTAAAAAATGCATTAATATAATATAAAAAAGGATTATATAAGAGTTTTAGTCGTATAATTAGATAAAAGTTACAGTTAAGGAAAAGTAGATGTTTGGAAAATCAAAAATAAAAGAATTAGAACAAAAATGTGCAATGATGAGTAAAAAGTTGCAAGAGAGTGAGAAAAGAATAAAGATATTTGAGAAATTTGAAGAGACATTTCCTATATCTTTCTTCTCTATAAATCCTCAAAAAAAGATATTAAATTTTAATAGAGAATTTGTAAATATAACAGGCTTTAGTGATTATGATATAAAATCTAGTCAAGGTGCAGCTATGATATTATGGCCTACAAATCCATCTGAATGTAAAGTATGTAAGTTAGTTACACAGTTTATGAATGAAAGAAGATCAGGTGATGGAACAGCATATATAACAACAAAAAGTGGAGAGATAGTACCTGTATATGTATATGTAGTACCTATTATTATAGATAGAGATATAGAAGAGGTATTTATACTTTTAAGAGATAGAAGAAAAGAGATAGAAGATAGAAAAAACTATATGGCAAAAGAGTCAGCACCTGTTTTAACTATGATTAATAATATTACTAATGGTAAATTAGAAGAAGCTCTTCATTTAGAAGATGATAGTGAATTAAAAATATTTGAACAACCTCTAAATAATATTAGAATAAATCTTCAAAATATTACAAATCAGATATCAACAACTACAAATACTATTTTACAAATGACAACAAGATCAGCAGAAGATTTATCTCAAACAACAGACAATATAGATAAGCTTACAAAACAGATATCTCAAAATATGCAAAATATCTCAAATATGTCAAGTCATACAGATATGGTTACAAAATCACTTAATAATGAAGTTGAATTAGCAAATAAAACAGTATCTTCTATGGATCAAATTAATGAGCAGGTAACTCTTATTAATGATTCTATTGGTGTAATAGATCAAATATCATTTCAAACAAATATTTTATCTTTAAATGCTGCAGTTGAAGCTGCAACTGCTGGAGAAGCTGGAAAAGGTTTTGCGGTGGTTGCTCAAGAGGTGCGAAACTTAGCAAGTAGAAGTGCAGAAGCTGCAAATGAGATAAAAGATATAGTTGGTATTGCAACAAGTAAAGCAAATGATGGGAAAAGTATATCTTTACAAATGTCAAAAGGTTTTGAGGCATTAAATGAAAGTATTGCAAAAATGACACAAATTATTGATCAAGTAACAGATTCTTCATCTCAACAGCAACAAAGTATTCAAGAGATCAATGTAGCTATTAATGAATTAGCACAACAAATACAACAAAGTGCAGATGTAACAAATAGTTCTAAAAACGAAACATTTGAAATATTGCATATAAGTTAAAAAAGGTCTATTATAATGCAAAAAGAGCCAATGACAGAAGATGAATATCAAAATTTAACAAATGAATTAAATAAGATGAAGTTAGAGATTCGTCCAAAGATCTTAGTAGCCATAGAAGAAGCAAGACAATTAGGTGATCTAAAAGAGAATGCAGAATATCATGCAGCAAAAGAGGATCAAGCAAATATAAATAAAAAAATAGCAGAAAAAGAGGATCTACTAACTAGAGTAGTAATACTAGATCCTGCTTCTTTACCTCATGATAAAGTAAGTTTTGGTTCTACTGTAAAACTTATAGATATTGATACTGAAGATGAGATAATATATACTATAGTATCTTCAGCATCTAGCAATCCTGATATTGGTAATATATCATTCCATTCTCCACTAGCAAAGCAACTTTTAGGTAAAAGCGAGGGTGATGAATTTACAGCTCAGCTTCCAGGTGGAAAAAGAGAATTTGAAGTAGAATCTGTATATTATGATGAAACTAGAGTATGAAAAAGATTGATGTAGCTATTGTAGGTGCAAGTGGCTATACGGGCTTAGAGCTAGTAAAGATACTTGTAAATCATCCCATTTTTAATCTTACTTATATTGCTAACTCTTCTGGTGATACAACACTAGTGGAGTTACATAACTCATTTGATAAAGTTTTTAATTGTGATATAAAAAAAGCAGATCCTAAAGAGATATCAAAAAAAGCGCAACTTTGCTTCTTAGCACTTCCTCATAAAACATCTATGTCTTTTGCAAAAGAACTTTTAAATTTAGATGTAAAAGTTGTAGATCTTAGTGCTGATTATAGACTTGATTTAGAAACTTATGAAAAATATTATTGTAAACATGAAGATTTAGAGCATCTTCCTAATGCAGTATATGGATTGCCTGAGTTTTATAAAGATAAGATAAAAGAAGCTTCATTAGTTGCAAATCCTGGATGTTATCCTACAGCTACACTTTTAGCACTTTTACCTTTTGTAAAATATTTTAAAACTAAAACAAATATTTTTGTAGATGCAAAATCAGGTGTTAGTGGAGCAGGGAAAAAACTAAATGAAACAACTCAATTTGTAACTATTAATGATAATATTTTTAGTTATAATCCATTTAAACACCGACATATGCCTGAGATTAAAGAGAAAATAAAATTATTGGGCAATAAAGATTTAAATATAAATTTTGTTCCACATCTAATTCCTGTAACTAGAGGTATGTTAATTAGTATATATGGTACACTAAATAGTGATATTGATGCAAAAAAAGTATTAAAAGAGTATTATAAAGATAGTATGTTTATACGAATAAAAGATAAGCCAGTTGATATTAAATCAACAGCAGGAACAAATTTTTGTGATATTTTTGTAGAACAAAACGGTGATGCTATTTTTATAAATAGCTCAATAGATAATCTTCTTCGAGGTGCATCATCTCAAGCAGTTGTAAATGCAAATTTAATGTACAAATTAGATGAAGATTTAGGAATAAATAAAATAGCTTATATACCATAAGGAGTAAAAATGGCAAATGTAGATGATATAATAAATGGTTTTAAAAATAGTAATTGTGCAGCTGATAATATATTTTTTCAAGCAGTTGATGAAGTATTAGAAAGTATTAAACCTATAATTGGTGAACCAATTTATAATAGACATAATATTCTTGAGCGTTTAGTTTCTCCAGATAGAGAAGTTAAATTTAAAGTAACATGGATGGATGATAATCAAAATATCCAAGTAAATACAGGTTATAGAGTGCAATTTAATAATGCATTAGGACCATATAAAGGTGGATTAAGATTTCACCCTAGTGTAAATAGTGGTATTTTAAAATTTTTAGGTTTTGAACAAATTTTTAAAAACTCTTTAACTGGACTTCCTATAGGTGGTGGAAAAGGTGGAAGTGATTTTAACCCTAAGGGAAAATCTGATTTTGAAGTGATGAAATTTTGTAGTGCATTTATGACTGAACTTCATAAATATATAGGACCTAGAATTGATGTACCAGCAGGTGATATTGGAGTTGGAGCTAGAGAAATAGGATATTTATTTGGTGAGTATAAAAAAATCACTTCTGCTTATGAGGGGGTTTTAACTGGAAAGCCATTTATGTTTGGTGGAAGCTTGATGCGTCCAGAAGCTACGGGTTATGGTGTAGTTTATTTTGCAGATGAGATGTTAAAATATGCAAATAAAGCTGATTTTAAAGATAGAATTTGTAGTGTAAGTGGTAGTGGGAATGTTGCTATTCATACTATTGAAAAATTATATCAATTAGGTGCGAAACCAGTAACTTGTAGCGATAGTAAAGGAACTATTTATGACCAAAGAGGAATAGCCTTAGATACTTTAAAAGATATCAAATTAAATAGACGAGCTTCATTAGAGGAGTATGCAAAAACACATACAGATGCTATTTATACTAAAGTAGAAGATTATCCAGATGGTGGTCATGAAGTTTGGCAAATACCTGTTGAGTGTGCTTTTCCTTGTGCTACACAAAATGAGCTAAACGAAGTTGATGCAAAAACATTGATTGAAAATGGTGTCCAAATGGTAACCGAAGGTGCAAATATGCCTTCAACTCCTAAAGCTATAACTCTATTTCAAAACAATGATGTGATATTTTCTCCTGCAAAAGCAGCAAATGCTGGTGGGGTAGCAGTAAGTGAATTTGAGATGAGTCAAAATGCTTCTATGAGTAAATGGACATATGAAAAAGCAGATGAAAGACTTGAGCAAACTATGAGAAGTATTTGTAAAAGAGTACATCTTACAGCTAAAGATTATGGAGTAGATGGTAACTATGTAGATGGTGCAAATATCGCTGGATTTAAAAGAGTTGCTGATGCTATGATAGCTGAAGGTATTTAGATAAATATTTATATAATATAAATTTTGCTATAATGACTCTATTTTAACAAATGGAGTCATTTATGAATTTTAATTCTACACTAAATAGTATCAAAACATACGAAGCTGGTAAGCCTATAGAATTGGTTGTAAGAGAGTATGGGATAGATCCAAAAGATATTATTAAGTTAGCTTCAAATGAAAATCCTTATGGAACATCACCAAAGGTTATTAATATTTTAAAACAAACATCTTCAAATGCTTATATTTATCCTGATGATTCTATGTATCAATTAAAAGAAAAATTAAGCAATAAATTTGATTTAGATGAATCAAATATAATCATAGGTGCAGGAAGTGATCAAATCATAGAGTTTTGTATCCATGCAAAATGTAATAAAGATTCTAAAATACTTATTTCTAATACCACTTTTGCCATGTATGAGATATATGCAAAACAAGTTGGGGCATCTATTTTAAAAACTAAAGATGATCAACATAATCTTGATCAATTTAAAGAGTTATATAAAAAAGAAAATCCAGATATTATATTTTTATGTTTACCAAATAATCCTTTAGGTGAGTGTTTGGATGCTAGAGATGTATATGATTTTTTAGATACTATAGATAAAGATACTTTAGTAGTATTAGATGGTGCTTATCAAGAGTATGCAAAATACAAAGATAATAAAAAAGCTATAGATGTAAAGATGGTTATTAAAAAATATTCAAATGTTATATATCTTGGTACTTTTTCAAAAGCTTATGCATTAGGTGGATTAAGAGTTGGATATGGTATTAGTAATACTCAAATTATATCAACTTTACATAAATTAAGACCACCTTTTAATATAACTACACTATCTTTAGCAGCAGCTATTGAGGCTATTGATGATCAAGAGTTTGTAGATAGTTGTATAGAGAAAAATTTGATTCAAATGAAAGAATATGAAAAATTTGCAAAAGAG
>JAMOPZ010000251.1 GCA_027064245.1 Campylobacterales bacterium | reverse complement strand
GAATAATCTAACTCATACCCCAATCATCGCTCTTACAGCAAATGCTTTAAAAGGAGATAGAGAGAGGTTTTTGAGTGTTGGGATGGATGAGTATTTGACTAAACCCGCTAATAAGAAAAAATTGAGCGAGATTTTAGGAAAGTTTTTGAGATGATAATAGATATTTTAATAGTTGATGACATAGATGCAAACCTCTACTATCTTGAAATTTTACTAAAACAGTTAGATATAGATGATAATGAATTTGAAAGTCTAAATATCATAAAAGCATCTAGTGGCGAGGAAGCTTTAAAAATAGCAATGCATGATAAACCAGAGCTTATACTTTTGGATATACAGATGCCAGGAATGGATGGTTTTGAAGTGGCACAATTTTTAAAATCAACGCAAAATACAAAAGATATCCCGATTGTATTTTTAACTGCCTCATTTAAATCAACAGAGTTTGTAAATAGAGGATATAGTATAGGAGCATTAGATTATCTAACAAAACCGATCGAAAAAATTCAGTTTTTAAGTAAAATAAAACTTTATATCAAAATAATTATAGGACAAAAAAAACAAGAAAATTTAATAAAAGAGCTAAATAAACATATAAAAATGTTAGAAACCATATCTATAACCGATGGTTTAACAGATATACTTAATAGAAGATACTTTAATGAAATATCTCCAAAGATACTAGATAGTGCAAAGAGGGAAGATAAATTTATCTCTTTTGCGATGCTAGATATAGATTATTTTAAACGATATAACGATACTTATGGACATCATATGGGTGATGATGTACTCATCAGAGTTGCAAAAGTTTTAAAAGATTCTGTTCATAGAGCTGATGATTATTGTTTTCGGCTTGGTGGTGAGGAGTTTGGCTTACTTTTTAATACAAACAGCAAAGAAAATGCAATAGTATTTGTAGAAAAAATTAGAAAAAATATTGAAAATTTACATATAGAACATAAAAAAAATAGTTGTAGTGATTTTCTTACTGCATCTTTTGGACTTATTGTAGAAAAAGCAAACAAGATTAAAGATATAGACACACTTTATAGAGATACTGATAATTTACTATATAAAGCAAAAGATAGTGGTAGAAATAGAGTTGTAAATAATTTTAAAAGAGGCAAAATATGTGGATAGAATCAAATTTTATAGAGAAACTTACAGATGCATTAGACTCACTTTCAAAAGGTAAAGATGTAAATAGCGAACAACTTTTTGGAAAATACAACTCTTTGAAATATACAAGGGTGATAGATAAATTAAAAGATGCCAATGATAAAATGAAAACAGATAGGGATGATATATCCGTATTGTTAAAAGATTCAAATATGATGAATCAAGGTGCAAAAGATGGCAAACTTAATGTAAGAATAGATGAGTCTCGCTATAAAAATAAAGATTTTCAAGAGATAGCAAATGGCATAAATGGCACTATGGAAACTACTGTATTGGCTTTGCAAGCTGTAGGGGATAGCATTGATAAACTGTCTAATGGAGATTTAACTGCAAAGATTACTGGTAACTACCAAGGTGACTATGAGGCTTTGCAAAAAGCTACAAATCAACTTTCAAAAATATTAAATGAAAATAAAATAGCAAATAATGCACATAATTGGATACAAAGTGGAGTAGCAGGATTAAATGAAGAGCTTTCAGGAGATAACGACATAATTACAACTACCTCACATGCTATAAAATATTTAGCAAATTATCTAAATGCAGGCGTTGGTGTAATATACTCTTATGACCATAACAAAAAATTACTAAATCTAAAAGGTAGCTACGCTTATGTTCAAAGAGATGAGTTATCAAATAGTTTTAAATTGGGCGAAGGTGTAGTTGGGCAAGTAGCACTTCAAAAATCACCAATACAGCTAAAAAATATAAAAAGAGAACAACTCATCATAGATACAGCAACTACAAGTATGCCACCTCTAAATACATATACTTTTCCTCTTATCTATCAAGATAAACTATATGGTGTGATAGAGCTAGGTTCGCATGAACTATTTGACAAAAAAGCAATGGAACTATTTGAGATGGCAAATGGTATTATAGCAACAACCATGT
>JAMOPZ010000250.1 GCA_027064245.1 Campylobacterales bacterium | reverse complement strand
AAACGTAGGTCGCCGCCGGTTCAGCGTTATCTTTACTTCTTTTTTTATCTCAATTTATTTTATTATTAACAATCTTTATCGGCTTTTTTATATATCCCTAAGTATTTTATCTCTTTTGCAAAAAATGTTAACTCCTCTATAGCGAGTTTTAGATTTTTTTCATTTGGATGTGCATCAATATCGATATGAAATTGACTTGCTTGTAGTGATCCTGGAACTGAATAGCTCTCTAGTTTTATAAGGTTTACACTATTAGTTGCAAAACCTCCTAAAGCTTTATATAAAGCAGCCGGGATATCTCTGACTTGGAAGATGAGTGAAGTTATATACTCTTCATTTTTTTTATACTCTGGTGTACTCATCTCTTTTGAAAGTATAATAAATCTTGTAACGTTACCTTTTAAATCTCCAAATTTATCATCTAAAATTTCTAAATTGTATAACTTTGCTGCTAAGCTTGATGCTATTGCTCCATAGATTGGATTATTTTTTTTACTAACTTCTTCAGCTGACCCTGCTGTGTCAAATTTTGCTAGTGCTTTAATGTTTAATTTGGTTATATTGTTATGGCATTGAGCTAGTGCTTGTGGGTGCGATGATACATATCGTATATTTTCTTTATTTGATCCTTTTACTCCTAGTAAACAGTGATTTACTGGTTCAAAATGCTCTTTTACTATATATAGGGCTAGTTTTGGTATAAGTCTGTATATCTCTTCTACACGTCCTGCTGTTGAGTTTTCTACTGGTATCATTGCTAAGTTAGCTGTTCCTGATTCTACTAGTTTCATTGCATTACAAAAACTATCACAAGCGATTGTAATAGAGTTAGGAAATGCTTTTTTACAAGCTAAGTGGGAGTAAGCACCTTCGACACCTTGATAGGCAATAATATTATCGTTCAAGTTTATCCTTTATATGTAAAAGAGAATTATACATAATATATCCTCATATTAATCTTGTACTTTTGTAGAGAGTAGTTTTACGCAAATTGTGGCAAAGATAAAAGCAAATAGAACTCTAAGAGTAACAATTATCCAAATATTTGCACCAAATATTACAAATAACAGTGTATCTTCAATGATAGCATGACATATCATTAAAAATGTTCCTATGTATAAAATTTCTTTTTTTGTTAGAGTATTTTTTTCATATTCACCTATAAGTATTCCTGCACCATAAGTTATGCCAAGAATGACACCTATTGTTATAGAGAATGCACTATTAACTTTATTGGAATATTCTTCAACAATCTTTAATGATTTAATAAAATCTAAGGTAAATATAAGGAGTGTAACTAGTATTATAACTTGAATAGATAAGTAGATAGATTCATATATGGAATTTAATAAGAGAGCAAAGATTGAATTGTAATTAGGAAGTATTGGTGTTTGGTTATTTAATACAATATTTGATGCAAACCAATGTTCTGGCATAAGGGTTACAATATATCCAACTAAAACCCCAGTAATTAATCTAAGTAAAATAGAAAAAATCTTTGAAATACCAAGTTTTTTCATAATAGCAGTTTCAACTATAAGTGCATGACAAATACCAAGAAAAACTGCTAGTATAGTCCACTCTTTTGGACTTAATCCCAATGGTGCTGCAAAGGCAATAGCTGCATATAGATTTAAAAATATACCACTTACAATGGCTAAAGCAGTTTCACTAGGTAAACTAAGAAATGATGTTATTGGTTTAAATATAAAAGTAATATACTCTAGTAGATTATAGTAAAAAAGAACATCAGCCAATATATAAATAGGTATTACAAGTTTAAGTATAACAATAGAACTTCTTAATGATGATTGTAGTGAGGTTTTTATAGAAAATTTCATGAAATATCTTTTTTTTTATATTTTACACAAAAATACTTTGATTTTTATATAAATTTGGGTATAATCTCACTCTTAATTAAATGTGCGCCCGTAGCTCAGCTGGATAGAGCATCGGTTTGCGGTACCGAAGGTCACAGGTTCGACTCCTGTCGGGCGCACCATTTTCTTCTCAATTTTTCAATATAATATTTGTTATTTCTTTTATACCATTTTTCATTATGGATGATAATAGTTTTTTTG
>JAMOPZ010000249.1 GCA_027064245.1 Campylobacterales bacterium | reverse complement strand
AGTTTAAAAAATTAGATTAAATATACAAAAATGATAGAAAATCTAAAAAAACAAGATGAAGAGAAATAAAATGTTACAAAGTTACCAAAAAAATACTAAATTTTACACTTGGTTACTAATAGGTTACTAAAATGATTTTTTATAAAACTTAAAAAGTCGTTTAAAGCCGATAAATAAAGGGATTTTACAAGTATGTATAAAAAGATGGTGTCAAGGGAGAGACTTGAACTCTCGACCTCCGGCTTATGAGACCAGCGCTCTAGCCAGCTGAGCTACCCTGACATCTTAAGATATGTGAAATTATACAAAAAAAATCTTAAAATATTATTAATTAAGTAACATAAAAATAATAAATTCTGGAAATACTATAAAGCTATAAATAAAAAATGAAATTTAACTTCTAATGTAACTAAAAGTCAAAGTGTCTATGATAAATCTTTTTGTGGTTTATAAATTTGATACAAAGATTAAAATCTTTGTATCAAGTATTAGTAATAATAAAATTAAATTTTTGATTATACTATATTGTTTTTCCCAATAAATTCTTTTTTATCTACCTCTTTTACGATATTAATAGATATCTCTTGTGTTTGAGTGGCGATATCTTTAGTAGTATTTGCTACTGCTGCATTTTGTTGTGTTTGTTGGTCTAGTTTAGAAATCGCATCATTGATTTGTTCTATCCCATGAAATTGCTCATTACTAGCAGTTTCTACATAAGATATAAGATCTAAAGTTTTATTAATAGAAGCATTTAGATGGCTATATCCATCTATCATCTCATCTGCTATATGTTTTCCGTCGTTTGCTTTATTTGTAGCATTTTCTACAAGTTTTTTTATCTCATTTGCAGCTTCTGCACTTCTACTTGCTAAGTTTCTTACCTCTTGAGCTACCACTGCAAAACCTTTTCCAGCTTCTCCAGCAGTTGCAGCTTCAACTGCTGCATTTAAAGATAATATATTTGTTTGAAATGCTATTTGATCTATTACAGAGATTGCATCACTTATTGCAGCTACCTCTTCATTTATATTATCCATAGCTTTTGTTGTTTGAGATGCTAGATTTTGACCATTTGAAACTGATTGTTTTACTTCATTTCCATGTTTTGCCATCTCATTTACTGTTGATGAACTATTTGAGATATTATTAGTTATCTCTTCTAAAGCAGCTGCAGTTTCTTCTAGGCTTGCTGCTGCTTGATTTGAAGATATATTTAGTGTTTCTACATTTTCAAGTAAAACAGTTGAACTTTTGTGTAGTGTAAGACCATTTTTCTTATCTTCAATAAGCATTTGAGTTACAGAATCTTTAAATTTATCTATATCTTTTACCAATAAATCTAAAACACCATCTTTTTCTATTCCATCAACATTTATCTCTTTAGTATAGTTATGTTTTGCATATTCTCCAAATACATTGTTTAGAATTAAAAATTTATTTTTTAAATTTTCAAGACCACCATTTATAGTTATTTTTAAATGTTGTAAAGATTCATGAGAGCTATTAGCTTGAACTTGTTGTGAAAACCAACCTTTAGCAACTCTATTCATAACCATTTGAACATCTTTTATAAACTCTGCATCTTCATCTAAAGCTTGTTTTGTTCTTATTATATTATTATTTATAATTTTAGACATTGATCCTATCTCATCTTCTGAATGTATTTTAAGTGATTCTACCTCTGATGATTCTTTATTTAAATATTTAAAAAATTGTAACAATCCATGCTCTAGATTTTTTAATGGTTTTACAAAAAGTTTATTTGAAGCTAAATTTATAAATCCAAGTACAAGCACCATTATAATTAATGCTTCAATTATAAATGAAATGGCAGTTGATCTTATTTTTTGTGCAGTCTCTTTTTTCATGGCATCTATTCTATCTTCTATATCATTTACATAAGTACCAGTTCCAACTATCCAGTTCCATCCATCAAATTTTTGTACATAAGATATTTTTTCTTGTGGTGTATTGTATCCTGGTTTTGGCCAACCATATTTTACTATACCTTTGCCAGCTGGAGTTTTACATACCTTTACCATTTCATTAAAAAGATATACTCCATTTGGATCTTTTACA
>JAMOPZ010000248.1 GCA_027064245.1 Campylobacterales bacterium | reverse complement strand
TTAAAGCTATGATCATATATGTACCTACTTTTATCTCTTTTGTTGAAGATGTAATCTCCTGTTTTATAGTACCTTGATCTTGTAGTGTTTTTCTTAATGTCTCAAGTGTATTAGAAAACTTCCCACCAGAACTTCTACCTATAGATATAACAAGATAAAAAATACGAAGCTCTTTTGACTCTACAAGCTCAAAAATCTTAGCAAAAGCTCTATCCTCTCCTATTAGATCTTTCTCTTTTATATATATTGTAAATATATCTTTAGTTAGTTTAGATTTTGTTGTTAAGATAGCTTTTTTAAAAGCTTGTTCAAATCCTACTCCACTTTTCATCATACTTGTAACTTTATCTATGATTGATTTTAGTCCAAAATTAAACTCCTCTTGCCTTGAAGCTATAATCTTAGCTAAAATCATATATGGAAAAAATGCAAATATTACAGATGCTATTACAAATACAATAGGTGACCCCATAACAATATATAAAAAAAATCCAGATAATACCCCAAATCCAAAAGATATAAAAAGAAAAATATATTCAGCCAAAGGATTTAAAAAACCACCATGATTTAGTTTTTGTCTTAATGGACTGTTTTTTGTTTTTATTTTAATTTGAGATTTTTTATGATCTAAAATTTGATTTGATGAATCAGAAAGTATAGATACTATTACATTCTTTTTATCACTATCTTTATATAATTGGTATAAAAAATATACCAACAATACAAAAATAGGAGGTACAGCAACTATAAATATCCATATCATTGATGAGTCATCCAAAATATATCACTCCCCTTTTTTTATATCTTGAAAATGTGGCCACTTATGAAATAGTGCTGAATCTTTTTTTAAAAACTCATCAAGATGTTCATCTTTCCAACCACACATTTTAGATGGAAGATCTTTTCTTAACTCATCTATTAACATCTGTTTATTAAATTCAAAGCTTGGATTAAAAATCCTTTTATCTATATCAACACCAAACATACTCATTTGATTTATCGTTCTACTAGGACTAGCAAGTACTTTAAAAGATCCTTTTGTTTTTTTCATATCACTTGTATCTCGCTCAAATTTAAAGATATGATTTAAAGATATCACTCCATTATCTTCCATTCGTTTTTCAACTTCAGATATGGTTATAATCTTTCTTGTACCATCAGGAAATCGCACAAGTTGAACTATCACATCAATAGCACTTACAATTTGGGCTCTAATAAAACCAATAGAAGCAGTAGGCCGTGCTTCTAAATACATATTTTCCACCCGTACAAGTGCCTCTTTTGTATCATCAGCATGCACTGTAGTCATAGATCCTGGATGCCCTGTATTCATAGCATTTAACATAACTACAATTTCAGGTCCTCTACACTCCCCTACAATGATTCTTCTAGGGCTAGATCGAAGAGCAGAACGAAGAAGAAAATCTAAGCTAATAGCACCTTTTCCCTCCTCATTTGCCATTCTAGCTTCATAAGATCGTACTAGATGACATGGCATTTGAGGTTGCATCTCTTTTGTATCTTCTATTACCATAAGTTGTTCGTTATCTTCTATAAATCTTGTAATTGCATTTAAAAAAGTGGTCTTTCCACTACTTGTACCACCTGAAACTATAATATTACATTTTCCTTTTGAAAGTTTTAGTAAAAAATATGCCATCTTATAGTCCATCTGATTTGACTCTATTAGCATCTCAAGAAGTAGTGGTAGGTCATTAAACTTTCTTATAGTAATACAGCTTCCACCATTTGCTGCAATTGGAGGTATTTGTACCTCTACTCTTGATCCATCATCAAGTTTACTAGATATGATAGGGTGTGCTTCATCAATCTTACGATTATTTTGAGCCAACATCTTATCTATAATCTTCCTTAGCTCCTCTTCACTTCTAAACTTCATAGGTGTTGGTATTGTTTTACCATTGTAGATAATATCTATATAATCTTTTGTATTTACAATTACATCATTTAGTCCATCTTTTGTGATCTCAAAAAGTGTAGTTATCACCCCTAGACCTATAATATTGTTTGTAATATACTGTTTTATATCTTCTAATATATTTTTACCCAAACCATGCACTTCTGGA
>JAMOPZ010000247.1 GCA_027064245.1 Campylobacterales bacterium | reverse complement strand
CTCCTCAACTTAAAAATCCAGGGGATAGTAATAATGCTTATTCTATTATTATCGATACAAATCAAAATGGAAAACTTGATATTGGTGAAGATTTAGATAATGATGGAAAATATGATAGATACATAGATGCAATAGATGGACAAAGTGCTGCTGGATTTATCGTAATGGATACAGAAGCAAATAATTTAGATTATTCAGTAACAGATTCAAATGGAAATAAATTAACTTCAATTGGTGAAACTGAAAGTGGAGATAAAACTGAATTATATTTAACTGTAAAAAATATCCCAACAACAGAAAAAAATGCTACTATTTATGTAATAGATAAAGATGCTATAGATTTAGAAGATGGGTTAGATTTATCTGATGAAGATGTAAGAAATGATAATGATAACGGAGACAAAGGAACATCTGCTGAAATAAAAAAACCAGATAACAATAATACATTTATGCCATATATTCAAAATGCAAAATTCTTAAATACAATTAAAGATTCTGCAGGATATGGATATAAAGATAATATAAAAAAAGAAACACCTTTGGATATTGTAGTAGATATAAATAATAATGGAAAATATGATAAAGGAACGGATTATTATTTCCCAAATGCTGTAACGATTTTACCATTTAATGCAAATGTAAGAACGACGGTAGATGAAAATGGTGAAACAAATAGTTCAATATTTAATGAAGCAAAGAGTGAAAAAAACACTACTATTTATGTAAAATATGGTGATGATAATAGTGGAGATTGCTCTACTCAAAGATATGCTTATTTATATCCTTTATCTCAAAAACCAAATGATGGAGATGAATTATTTGGGGAAATTTTAAGAAAAAAAGTTTATACAGATAATAATTGTGTAACAAAATTTGCTGATACTACTGAGATGTTAAAAAATAATATCTTAAAAATTATCAATCCAACTGATAAAAATAATAAATATGTAATAGTAATAGATAAAAATGATGACCATAAATATAATAGTAATGATGAGGATAAACTTTTATACATCACTTTTAAAGATACAAAAGCAAATGCTTTACCAGATGTAAGTTATATAAATCTTGCTTCGGGAGGTTTAATGGGTCAGCCTTATCAACATTGGGTAGATACACCATATACAAATGCTTATGATTATAGAGATACATTTACAATAGATGCAGAAGATACAGTTCCTACTGAATGGTGGGGGGCAAGATATTGGATGACAAAAGGTGTAAAAGTAGTATGGAATCCTTATATGAGAGACACTGGATGGTGGTGGATGCATAAAAAAGGATATTATATTGATGAAAAAGGTGTACAAAACCCTTCTCCATTAAATAATAGACAAATAGTTGATATTTATATAATAGATGCTGACAAACATCACTTAGTAAAAGATATGGAATTAAGTGATAAAATGGATATAAAAGGTAATCATTTAACTTTACCGGTTCAATTTAGCTGTAGAAATGGTGTATATTTACAGACTATATGGAAAGCTCCATTAAAAGTAGGAAAATATTATGTAGTTGTAGATATAAATAGAAATGGTAAAATTGATGATGGAATTGATTTAATAGATGCTGTTACAAAAACTGGTGTAACTATTAAAGATGACCCAAGTGTTGTAGGATTTAGTGTAGTTGAAGATAATTAAAAGGGACTTTTCCCTTTTAATCATTTAGATGAGTTTTTAAATCTTTAACCCATCCTTCCATAACTTCATTAGCTATTAAAGCCGGTGCTTCTAAAAATGATATTTCAAATTTATCTTCATATTCAGTTACACTAATACTTCTTGGTCTTGCAGCTGTAATTTTTCCATTTGGTAATTTACTTCCAAAACAAAACATTATAATTTGACAATCTTTAATTTCTGGATTTATTTCTCCATTTATCGCTTTTGTATGCTCAAAATGGTCAAACTCTCCTATATATTTACATACAGGGTGTTGTTCTATTTTTGTTTTAAAAAATCTTAAAATATCTGTAACATTTGTATAAGTAGTTTCTGTTTTTAATATATCTAACACAAAAACTGGGTATTTTTCGTTTAATACCATTTGTTGCATAACTTCTCCTTATGTTTTTTATAAGTTGA
>JAMOPZ010000246.1 GCA_027064245.1 Campylobacterales bacterium | reverse complement strand
TCTTTTGATTTTGTCTCTAAATACTCTGATGTTCCAAAAATTGCTAAAAGAGTTTTAAAACTGCTACTATCTTTTAATATTTTTATATTCAAACTTTTCAACCTTTTCAAATAGATATTTCATCTTTTCTTTATCATCCTCAACAGGAAGCTCCACAACTTTTTTATTAATTTCTTTAGCATTTGGTAATGCCTCTAAATCTTTACTTAAAAGAGTGTAACCGTTAGAGGCATATATAGAAAATTCTTGCATATATTTTATAAAGTTTTTTGCTATATCTTTACTATTAAAGAGCAATATAAACTTATGTCTATTTGCAATACCTCTAATAGGTTCAATAATCCTAAAATAGCTACTTTTTTTAAACTTGCTTATAAAACTTTTTATATAATTCTCTCTAAAATCAAAATTACCATTTATATTATCTAATAAAATTCCACCTATTATCTCTTTTTCAAAATTACATATATCATCATTAGATATATCAGTTAGTTTTAATTGAAATCTTGAAAATAAATTAATAGTTCTTTTTAAAATGAATGGTATATTATCATATATTCTATAACGATTATAATAAAAATCTAACCATCTAAAGTAATGAATAAAACAGTGTCTCTTTCTTTTTATATTAATATTATTTTTAGACCAAAAAAAACTTCCCATATGACCTGCTGTTGGTTTACCTGTACTAAAAGAAAAAAATCCTGCATCTCCAAAAGTTCCAACATATCTATTCTCTAGCTTTGCACCAAAACTTTGAGCTGAATCATCTATCATAAAAATTTCATTATCATGACAATATTTTTCTATCTCAACAAGATTAGCAGGATTACCATACATACTAGCTACTAAAATAGCTTTGGAATTATATATTTCAAATTGTTTTTTAATAGATTTTAATGAATTGTTTAAATCCATTGTTTCTATATCATAAAATATAGGTACAATATTTAATCTTTTAAGAGGTTCTAAAATAGTATCACATATATAAATAGGTACTAATATCGTATCTAATTCTAAATCTTTTAATATATGATAAATGGATGCTTTCCCACTAGTAGTATAGTGCCACTCTTTTTGTGTTAATCTATTTAGATACTCTATATCTAATGGTGATTTATGAAATTTAGGAGGCGTAAAGATATTAATTCTCATTAATTAATCCTTTTAGCAACTTATCTACTTCTTTAATCATATATTTCATAGACCAACTATCTCTATCCTTTAAGATATTATTTTGATTACTCTCTAAAAAATCTCTATTTTGGAATTTTTCTACTGCATCTATTAATCCATCTATATCATCATATCTATAAGCCATACCATAATTTTTATCATTGATAATATCTCTTCCATCTCCATTAGGTAATGCTCCAATCATTGGTAAACCTAGATTTATATATTCATAAATTTTTGATGGTACACAAGCCCCTAAATAATTATCAGCCAAACTTACAAATCCTACATCTATATTTTCAATCATAAATTTTAAAAACTCATCATGAGGCATATAGTTTATAAATTTGATATTTATATTTTCAATATTTTGAAGTGGTTTATAGCTTGAGATGTCTCCAATGAAATAAATCTCTATATTATTACTATTTTTTCGATATACTTCATATAAAATTTCAGGTTGTTGCAACTCTCCCATGTTTCCAACATAAGCAATTCTTAGCTTATTAGATAATGTTTTAGAATACTTGTTTAAATTAATCTGCTTAATATATCCAAAATAGTTATTGACTATCTTATTGCTCCACTTTGGATACTTAGTCTGAAGTGAAATTTGATTTGATTTGGATGATGTTATTATTAAATTACTATTTAATAAATATTTATATTCTTGTTTTTCCCTATTTACATGAAATTTTTTATTAAGTTTTAAGCCATGTACTATACTATAATCTAATGGATCATGCATATTTACTATAAATTTACAACCTATCTTTTTTTCTAATATAGAAGCTAATTTTATCATACCAAGCTCTCCACCACTTGTAGCAAATACTATATCTTCTTTTTTTACTCTATTTTTTAGATACTTATATGCCTCTTTTATCCACTTATCAAGATAATCCTCATAAAAACCAACCCT
>JAMOPZ010000245.1 GCA_027064245.1 Campylobacterales bacterium | reverse complement strand
ATATACTATTTTAGATATAGAAAAAGAGTTTAAAGAGGAAGTATATAATTATTTTGTCCAAAGTTATATAGATGGTTATACCCCAAATCCATGTGTAAAATGCAATAGACAAATAAAATTTGGACGACTTTTTGATGAAGCTATGAGATTAGGTGCTGATTTTCTTTCAACTGGACATTATGCAAAAACAGATGGTAAATTTATATATAAAGCAGATGATTTATCTAAAGATCAAAGCTATTTTTTAGCCCAAATAGATAAAAAAGTTATACCTAAACTTATATTTCCTATGTCACAATATACAAAAGAATATATTAGAAGTGAAGCTAGTAAAATAGATGCATTTAAAGATATAGCTATCAAAAAAGACTCTTTTGAGATATGTTTTGTAGAGGGTGTTTATACAGAAATTTTAAAAAAACATATTGATATAGATAAAAAAGGTGATACTTTAGATAAAGATGGAAATATCATAGGTCATCATAAAGGTTATATGCACTATACAGTTGGTAAAAGAAAAGGATTTTATGTACATGGTGCTCATGATCCTCATTTTGTATTAAAGCAAGATAAAAAGAAAAACACCATAACAGTAGGTAAAAAAGAGGATTTAGCGATAAATAGTGTGATCATAAATAACTTAAATATGTTTATAGATGATACTACAATAACTTGTGATGTAAAGCTAAGATTTAGAAGCCAAACGGTAAAATGTGAATTAGAAATAAAAAATGATATAGGATATATTAAACTATTTAATCCTATATATGGTGTAGCTTGTGGTCAAGCTGCCGTATTTTATGATAATGATAAACTACTAGGAAGTGGTTGGATAATAAAAACTAAAAAATAAGAGAAAAAATATGGAAAATGAAGTTAAAAAAATATTAAAATATTTAGGTGAAGATCCTTCAAGAGAGGGTCTTATAAAAACTCCACAAAGAGTGCAAAAAGCTTGGGAATTTTTATGTAGTGGGTATAAGATGGATCCAAAAGAGATTCTTCAATCTGCACTTTTTACAAGTAGTAATGATGAAATGGTAGTAGTAAAAGATATAGAGTTATATTCAACTTGTGAGCATCATATGTTACCAATTATTGGTAAAGCTCATGTGGCATATATACCAAATGGTAAAGTAATAGGACTTAGTAAAATTCCTAGAGTTGTTGATGTATATGCAAGACGACTTCAAATACAAGAACAACTAACAGAACAAATAGCAGATGCTATAAGTGATGCTATAGATCCAAAAGGAGTAGCTGTAGTAATAGATGCAAGGCATATGTGTATGGAGATGAGAGGTGTACAAAAGATCTGTTCTACTACTGTGACTTCAGCTTTAAGAGGTCTTTTTAAATCTGATAGAAAAACAAGAGATGAATTTATGAGTATTATATCAGGGAGTTTTGGTAAATAATAGTAGTACTTTTAAGAGTTTTCGTAGTTTTATAAAGGATAAGATAAAGATGATTTTAATGATAGATAATCATTACAAGCTAATACACCATCTTTTCCACTAATATTTTTACCATTCATTATATCTTGAACTGCATCATTAAAATTAAAATCTACATTTTCATTTATACTCATCTTTGTCATCCTTTATATATTTATATTATATCAGATTGACATAGAATTTTGAACGCTCCCAGTCGTGCAGTTGTAAATAGACTTTTAAATCCTGATAATACTTCTTTAACTTTGCTTTTCTTAAAAAGTTCATTTTAAGTTATAGCTAAATTGTACTTTTAAGCCACTGGATAATTTGTTCCTTTTCTAGGATTTGTTAGTCCTGAAACTTGCATATAATCTCGAAGTAAATTGTTTATCAATGTTTGATATGCTATCTTTTTTTCACTTGCTTGTTTTTTTAAAAATATTAAAATATCATTATCTAATCTCATTGAAGTTGGTATTTTTTTAGGTTTATAAAATCTTCCTCTAATACCATTAGAAAAATCATAATTATCTTCTACTTCAAAATCATCATATTTTGCTCTTTGATTAACATCTTTCATAGCTTTCCCTTTCTTGTTTATTTGCTTTTCTAGCACTTATTATTCTTATAATCTCTTCACCATCATTTGTAAAAAATAAA
>JAMOPZ010000244.1 GCA_027064245.1 Campylobacterales bacterium | reverse complement strand
ATAGTCAGAGACTCAAGGCAATAGCACAAGATAGAAAATTATTTTTAAAGCATCAGTGTAATTTTAAAAACTAAGATAAGAAATGATTGAGTATATAAATAACAATCCATTAAAGATGATTGTATTTTTTATATTATTAAGTGGGGGAATTATTTATTTATCTTTAAAATTAAAACAGTTAAAAAATATCTTTTTTATTTTGGTATTTTATATACCTCTATCTTTTGCTTCAGGCGCTGGATGTCTTGCCATGCATATGGCCATAATAATATTCTTGCTTAGTCTTATATTTGATCCACAAGAGAAAAAAATAGAGTATTCTTTTTTTGAAAAGGTTTTAATAATACTTTTATTAATAACACCAATTTTATCTTTTATTAATATAGACGATATTGCACCATTTTTTAATGACAGAGGTAAACTGAGATTATCTAAGGAATATTGGGTGGTATTAAGTATGTTATCAAATATAGCACTTTATTATTTAACTAAAAAATATGTTAATACCAAAGAAGATGTATTGAAGATATTAAAAATAATGGCAATCTCGGCAACTATAGCAAGTATAGCTGGATATATTCAATGGTTATGTCCTGGCCATGATTTTATTTTTAAATATATTGTTATAAGTGACAATCCAGTATGGCAGAGAAGAGTAGCTGCTACAATGCAAGGATATGAAATGTTAGCTGAATATACTGCAATAATTATTATATTTTTAGGTATCTTATGTTTTTTGGAAAAGAAAAAATTCTATAAATTGTTTTATATAGCTTTAATATTAAATGCATTTATTATAATGACATTAACTCAAACAAGAGGAATATATATTTCTATAGCTATTTCTATTTTATATTTAATATGTCTTTTATTTTTAACTGGTAAAATAAATTTGTCTATAAAGTATATGATAGGATCTCTTCTTGTTTTTGCAACATTAATAGCACTTATATTTCTTATTGACCGCATTAGACCTGAAAGTCACTTTGTAGAAAGATTTTTAAGATTTAAAGAAACTGTAAATATTCACAAAAAATACTTTGGTTCAAGGACAGGTGCATGGATGTGGGGAATTCAGATAATTTCAAAAATGTCTCCTTTGGAAAAAATGTTTGGGTCTGGATGCAAGCATTTTCCTATATCAAAATCAAAAATATATGGGGAAAATAAAGGCTGGCCTCATTGTTTATATTTGAGTTATATAATCCGAGACGGATTTGTAGGTTTGAGTGTGTTTTTGTTATTTTTGTTTTGGTTATACACAAAATCTATAATTCCTTTTTTAAATTACAAAAAATTAAAAGACAAGGAACTATTTATTATAGGAGCAGGATTACATTGGGGACTTATTATATTTCTAATAGATGAAATAAAGATAGAATTTATTAGATCAGATAGATCTCAAAATATCTATTGGGTGTTTTTTGGTTTAATTGTTGTTGGTGCTTCTCTTATAAAGAGAGATATAAATAAAGAACCGCAATAAATATAATCAAGGCATAGAAATTATGGATAGTAAAATTAAAGTATGTCATATAATAGGATCCTTACAATATGGAGGAGCTGAAAATCAAGTAGTAAAAATTTTAAACCATCTCAATTCAAATATATTCAAAAAATATTTAATAACATTTAAGCAAACCTCAGGTGGATTTTATCCTTTTTTAGATAAGAATATAAAAACAATAAATATAAAAATGAAAAGACTAAGATATGGTGGTATGTTTCAATGCATTTATAAGTTATATACAATATTCAAAAAATTCCGTGTAGATATAGTACACACACATATGTATCACGCTAGCTTATACGGAAGTATAGCTGCTAAATTAGCGGGGGTTCCTTATGTACTTACTACTGAACATGGAAAGAATTTGTGGAAAAAAACATGGCATCGAATTATTGAACGATATATTATTTCTAATTTTTCTAATCTCAGAATAGCGGTATCTCAGGATATATATAGACTAAGGGAGTTATATGGAGAGATTCCAAAAAGAAAATTAATTTACATACCAAATTGTGTTGAAATTCCTAAATTTTCAAAACAAATTACAGAAAAATCAATTATAACAATTGGAACAGTAGGGAGGTTAGTTCCAGCCAAAGAT
>JAMOPZ010000243.1 GCA_027064245.1 Campylobacterales bacterium | reverse complement strand
AGTATAAGAGAACTAGTAAGAGATACTAGTATTTTAGATAGATATGATTATATAGAAATTGAAGATAAAAAAACTCATAAATCAAAAGGTATCTTTGTATCTGGAAAATATGTAAAAGATATAGAAAAATTTTTAGAAGAAAAAGAACAAAAACAAATACAAGAAAAACTTGATGCATTAAATAGTTTTGCAGGAAGTTTAACAGGTATGCTTGGTGATGAAGTTTCTATTCAATCCATAAAAGCAGAAATGGGCAGTAAAATATGAAAGTATTTATAGATGCAAATATTATCCTAGATGTTTTCTCAAAAGATAGAAGATACCACAAATATAGTTTAGATACTTATACTTTTTTATTACAACAACAATATCAACTTTTTACTTCATGTGATTTAATTACTACAATTTATTATATAGATTCAAAAAAAGATAAAAAACAAGCTTTGATAAATATAAAATCTATTAATAAGACTTTAAGAATAATAGACTTTTCAAATCAAGAGGTTGAACAAACTTGTGAGTTGATGTTAAAAGATAATGATTATAAAGATTTAGAAGATACTTTACAGTATATTATGGCAAAAAAAGAAAACTGTGATATTATCATATCAAATGATGAAAAATTTATAAGTAAAGATATAAAAATTTTAACAAGTAAAGAATTTTATAAAAGATATATAAAGGACCAAAAAGTTTAGTATAACTTCTTTTTTTTACTAAGCTTTTATCTGTTTAAGAAAATGCATAAAATGGGATTTGACCACTAGTTTTTAAAAATACAAATTTTAGATATAATATTAGAGTTATATTTATAATAATGTATATGTTGAAGAAAATGAATATTATAATGAAATAGTACATAAACAAGTATTATTCTCTGATATTATTAATTTATAACAAAAAAAGAGTTTTAATTAGATATAATTGCATTTATTTACAGTTATATAAACTATTGTTATTTTATGCTATAAATATATAAATAATAAAATAATCTTATTTTTAATTCATCTATAAAGTCTACTTTATTAAGCTTATTTACTATATAAATCACTAATTAATCATATATAATATACTTAATACTGCATTATGTATATTATTTAATAGACACTTTAGTATTAAATCACTTCGTTTTTAAGTTTTCTATAGGGTGCTATAAGTGGAGTAATATTAATTATTTATATTTTAATTTGATATTTATTAATTTATTGCTTTTAATTTATATATTTGCTATAATATACTTATATTTAAATAAAAGGATAATTATGGAAGAAGATAAAGTTATAGGAAAAAGAATTAATTTAGAAGCACAAAATTTAAAAAGACTTAAGATTTTAACAATGTTATTTGAAAATGACACAAAAGGTTTAAATGAAAAGAAAAAATTAGATTTTGTAGTAAATAAAGCAATAGAATCATTTTATAGTTCAAGTAAAATAAAAGAGATGCTAGAACTATAATATTTAAATAAAATTGATATTTGACTTATTATGATAACAATAGAAAATAAAAACTATAATCTATCTATTTATCTCACAAGAGTAGTAAATGGTAGAACTAGATATTTAAAAGTTGAATTTCTTAAAACATTATTTGATAATATGTTTTTAGTAGAAAAGGTATATGGCTCTATACAAAACTCAAAACCTACAGGTAGGAAGAGAAATATCTTTTATTCTAGAGATGAAGCTATAAAATATTTTAATAAGTATATTGAGATAAAAATTATCAGAGGATATAGCTGCAAAAATCAGTCATATTCGGACACTTTTTCTTAAAGTTCGATAATTAAGTTTGACTAGAGATATAGATATTTTTTAAATTTACTATACTTCCAAAAATAAATATTTAGAAATATAAATAAAAAAGGTATCGATGAAAAAGATTAGTGAAGTTTTAAGATTTTATTTTAAGTTAGAGTTGTTAATAAGACAAAGTGCAAATGCAGCAAATGTATCAAAAAGTACAGCATCAGATTATTGTACTTTTTAGAACGGACATTTTTTTAATAAAATCAAGACTAACCCCTTAGCTAAGGGCTTTATTAAAAAAATTAATAGCTTTTCCGTGTGTATAGCCTTTATTATAGGGGTTTTTGCTTGGTAATTATAGCGTAA
>JAMOPZ010000242.1 GCA_027064245.1 Campylobacterales bacterium | reverse complement strand
TGAGTTAAATTAAATTCATCTGTTGGATTAAAATCTATTTTATCAATTTGAAGTTTTCCACTTTCTATTTTAGAAAAATCTAAAATATCATTTATAATATCAAGTAAATTTTTACCTGAGCTATTTATAATTTTTAGATAGTTTTGCTTTGTTTTATCTTGTTCATTTTCTTGCAATAACTCTATAAATCCAATAATAGCATTAAGAGGAGTTCTTATCTCATGACTCATATTTGCTAAAAATATATCTTTTGATTTTACAGCCTCTAAGGCTTTGTCTCTTTGAGCATTAGCAATTTTTGTTTGTGCTTCAATTATAATCTCTTGTGTATTATTAATCTCTTTTAAATCTTTTTTATGCTTATTTTCCATTTTTAAAAACCTTGCAATAAGCATAATAAAAACAAAAAGTAAACTTACTAGAATCATTTGCATATATTTTATATGTTGTTGAATTTCTAAATGTTTATTTAATAACTCTTCTTTTATTTTACGATAAATATGATTTGTTTTTTGTTCTAAACTATTGTATATATTGATATTTTTATGCATAGATTTTGCATATTTTAGTATTGTAGTTGTATGAGTTATAAATTGTTGCTGATATTTTACTAGCTTTAGATTAGCAACTTTAATCTTTTTTAATCTATCTATTTTCTTTTCATATTTTTGAAATATTGACTTATCTGCTAATTTTATACCATAAGATAACTCCTCTAAACTTCTTAATAATATCCTAAGCTCTATAGCTCCTTTTTCATGCTTATATATTGTATTAGTAAATACTTTAGTAGGAAGATATCTTATATAATAAAGTGAATTTATAATAATAGAGTTTGCTCTTTTTATCAAGTCTATATTTTCATTTTGTTTAAATAATATCTCTTTTAACTTTTTTATATTTTGAATATCTGGATATTTGGTTTCTAATCTTTGTATATCTTTAAGTAAAACTTGACTTGATCTTAACAACTTATCATAATTTACAAAAGAAGAATGATAAATATTGCTTAAGCGCAAAGCAACATCTTTTTTAAGTGAAGAATTTTGGCTAATATCTATATAGATATTCATAAACTTCTCATCTTGTTTTCTTTTTGACAATCCATTTAATAAAGATAGGATAAAAATTATCAATAAAAATAAAACTAAAGTTTTAATTTGTTTGCTAGTCATTTGGTATATCTCCATCTAAGGTTTTTAAAAAAGATTCTATTGATAAAATATCTTTCAAAGGAATATCAATACCAAGTTGATGCTTAGCCATCTCTTTTATAACATCTTTTAATTTTGTAATTCTACCATTATACATATAAGGAGCTGTTTTAGATACATTTCTTAAAGATGGTACCTTAAGAACATACTTATCATATTCTTTTTTGGTGATTTGATATCTACCTAAGTTATCATCTCTTTTTATCTCATCTTTATTAAATATACCAAATTTTTGATATAGATTTCCACCTATATTTACCCCATTATGACAAGATACACACCCATAATCTTTAAAAAGCCTATACCCTTTTTTTTCGTTCTCGTTTAAAGCTTTTGTATCACCTTGTAAAAACTTATCAAATCTTGAATTTGGTGTAGTTAGATGCTCTACATAATATGCTATTGCATCAAAGATATTATCTCCATTAAAATCATTATATACTTTTTGAAATAAATTATTTAAACTTTTATTTGATTTTATATATTTTAAAGTTTCTTTTACATCTCCTGCCATCTCTATTTTGCTTAAAAATGCCATTTTACTACGATCTTTTACGGTAGTACATTCCCCTACCCAATCTTGTGCTATATTAAACTTTGTATTAAAGATTGATGGGGAGTTTATAATACCAGCTTTACCATACACACCATATGAAACTCTATTTCCATCTGCACCACCAAGTTCAAAAATATGACAATTTGCACAAGCTACACTTTTACTAGATGATAAATTTTGATCAAAGAATAATTTTTTACCTAAATTATATTTATCTTTATTTTCTATTTTTAGCTTTGGTATTATAGAAAATAATGGATCTGCAAGAACTATTATAAAACTAATTACAATAACTAAAATTAACTTTATCATTATAAAAATTCTCCTATTCTTCAACTAAAATTTTGAAGTTACCC
>JAMOPZ010000241.1 GCA_027064245.1 Campylobacterales bacterium | reverse complement strand
GGAGAGTGTGAGAAAAATATAGCTGCTGCATTTGAAGAAGCAAAAGATGAAAAAGCAGTGTTGATATTTGATGAAGTTGATAGCTTTTTGAGTTCAAGAGAAGATGCAACTGCATCATGGCAAGTTGGTCAAGTAAATGAGATGTTAGTACAGTTGGAGAACTTTGATGGTATATTTATAGCTACAACAAATCTTATGGATAACCTTGACAAAGCAAGTTTAAGAAGATTTGACCTAAAGTTAAAGTTTGATTATCTAAATAAAATACAAGCTTGGAATATGTTTGTAAGTTATTGTAAAGAGTTTAAAATATCAAAGCTACAAGATGAATTTAAAACTACAGTTGAAAATCTAAATTATCTCACTCCTGGTGATTTTGCTGCAGTTGTAAGACAAAGTAGATTTAGACCTATAAAGGATACAAGTGATTTTATAAGCAGACTTGAAGATGAAATAAAAGTAAAAAATGTAGATTGTAGTAGAAAGATGGGGTTTGTGATATGAGAATAAATTCAATCAATAGTGTAAATAGTATCACTCCTATTTTTAAAACAGCAAGAAATAAAAGGATACGCAATTATGAATCAATTAAAAGATAAACTTTTAATACTAAAATTAAATAATTTACATGATGCAATGGTGCAAACGGCTTTAAAGCAAAAAGATCCACATAGTTTACTTGTATCTACAATATATAACAATTGTTTACTGATACTATTAAACTTTTTTATTAAAGATAAAATACCAACTAAAGATGAGATAGAATTGATTGAGTATATGATAGATCAATGGGAAGATTGGGAAGACGATACAAAATAAGTTTAATCTAAATTGGATATAATAATTAAAAATTAGCATACATATAAAAGGCAATATATGACAACCACCATTTCACAAACATTAATCTTAACTGCTACAACTACAAGAGCAAATGAACTTCAAAAAAAATATAATGATAAATATAACTTTCTAAAAGTGGTAACATTAGATCATCTAATCTTAGAACTATTTGAGATCTATGATGATAGTTCTATATTACTTGATGATAATATAGCTACAACTATTATTTATAAGCTAATCCAAAATGGTAAAAGCGACTATTTTAAATACCTTGATAAAAATGCTCAAAGTTTAAAAATAATATATGATTTTTTCTTAAAACTACAGTTAAATGATATAAAAATAGAAGATTTTCAATATCCGAAAGATAAACAAAAAGCTTTAAAAGAGTTGTTTAGTTCATATAAGAAATACCTAAAATTAAATAATCTAGTAGATAGTAGTGGAGTTGTCAATATTGCTTTAAAAAATATCAATCAATATCTAAAAAAGTTTGATGAAGTGTTAGTAGATAGCTTCAAAGTAGATAGTATAGACTTAATAAAAAGCAATAAACATAAAGAGTTATTAGATAAAATTAAAAAATATAAGTTGTCAAAAAGTATAAGAAGAATACTTAAATCAGATGAGCCAAATCTATACCAAAACAGAGCATTTAATAGCTACGATGAAGTACGAACAGCTATAAAAATAGCAAAAAAGCTTATGCTAGATGGTAATAGTGAAGATGATATTATAATAGTTTGTAGTGATATAAATGAATACTTGCCATACTATTATAATCTATTAGATGAGTATGGTATGAAAGGGTATGATACAGTTGGACTTCCTCTAAATAGTTATAGTTCAAATGAAAATAGTCTAAAAAATCATAGTAATTTTAAGATACAAAAAGCATATTGGAAATATAAAGAACAATATGAAAAGCTAGTATCACTATCGAACCATTTTAATTTACCAATAGATAAAGAAAATTTAAAAACTACTCTACTACAAAATAGTATGGTAAGAGGCGATAAAATAGGTATTTTATTTACAGACCCAAATAAATTTATAGGCACACAAAAAAGGTATCAACATATCATCTTTATAGGTTCAGATATTACTCACTTTCCACCAAAAGTAAAAGATAATTTTCTGTTTACCCAAAAGGAAGCTTACGAACTTTTTTGTGTAAATAATGTATATGAAGCTTCAAAAACTTTATACAATGAATTAAAAAAATTAAGTGATAATCTATATGTAGTAACAGCAACATATAGTGGTAAAAGAGTTTTGAGTCAATCTTTAC
>JAMOPZ010000240.1 GCA_027064245.1 Campylobacterales bacterium | reverse complement strand
CACATCACTTTTCTTAAGAAAAGCTATCGCAATAGCTAAGGCTATTACTCAATCTTTACTTAAAAAAATTAATGCACTCTGAGTAATATTTTCAATTTCATAGGTTATGAAAGAAGTCTATTGTTTAAATTATAACATAATCTTTTTAATACAAAAATCCAAATAACCAAAGTACAATTTTATTACCAATACCAACTTCTAAGTTGTCACTAACAACATAAGAGTTGGGAATATCTTTAATTTGATTGAATTTTTTACTTTTTCCACCTATCTCAAAAGTGTATCTTTCTTGACAATAAAAATCTCCATATTTACTAGCAAATATACCATTATCGTTTAGTGATTGTTTGTTTTTATAGTAGTTATCTAATTGGTTTACAAAAAATGTTTCTCTTAAATTCCCAATATTTGGTTCTCTTGTGTACATTAAGTTTGGATTTGCTAAAAAGATTTTTTCGGGTTTGTCAAAGGCTTTCATACTTAGTGAGTTTTGCATTAGTAGTTTTATAAGTCCAGCATCATCAAGTTTTGAAAGATAGTCTTTAAGTGTTCTATCATCTTTTATATCTGTTGCTTTTTTTAATTCACTAATTTTTGGTTCAAATGGTACACTTTTTATAATAACTGAAAGTAGCATTTTTATTTTTTTAATACTGTTGCCACTCATTTTTGGATATATGTGAAGTAAATCACTCTCTATTGAAACATTAATATTTTGTTGTAAAGTTTGAAAAAAAAGAGTTTCATTAGGCATTGAGATAAAATATGGATAATATCCATATTTGAGATATTCTTTAAAAAGTGGAATTATTTTTTGATTGTTTTTTTCAACTATATTTTTAATCTTTGTAGCTATCTCTATATGATTCTCTAATAACTCTTCAAGTGTTACATCTTTAAAATCATAATTATAGTGTAGTTCTAAAAACTCTTTAAAACTCATACCTACCATATTGTAAACAATAGCCCTCCTACTTAAGTCGTGGCTACCTTTATTTATTTGTAAAGCAGAACTTCCAGTTGCTATAATTTTTAGTGTATTGAACCTATCATAAATATTTTTTAGTTCAGCAGACCAATTTTCATATTTGTGAATCTCATCAAAACAAAGAAGTTTACCACCATTTAAAACAAACTCTTCAGCAATTTGTGTCATTGTATATTTTGATGTGTTCTCAATATCATCAAGATTAACATATAAAGCTTCATTATCTTTGTAGTTATTACTTATGTATTGTACAACTGTAGTTGTCTTACCAATACCTCGTGAACCTATAACAATAGACAACCTATGTTCTAATTTTTTATTTTTAATAAAGTATCTTTTGTACTCTTGGTTATTAATAGCGATAAAATCTCGACTTTTAATAAAAAGTTCTTCTAACATACTTTACCCTTTTATGTGGTTTTATAATCCAATTATATCTTAAAAATACATGTAATACAATACATATTTTTTTATATCGACTGAATTATTAATGATACCACCTCAATAAAAAATATAGTTATAAAAAGTTTTACCATACCATTTAAAATTGATTTTGGTATATCTATATTTGTATGAACGCTATTTAATCCACTATAAAGTGGAACTAACATAATCACAAAACCAAAAATTGTACTCTTTAGTAAAAGGGTTGTAATATCTTGGATTGTTATGGCATTTAGTATGAGGTATTGGTATGTATGTAAATCCATTCTCATATAAAATAGGGTAAAAATATACCCACTTACTAACATAATAAGAGCAAATAAAACAGATAATG
>JAMOPZ010000239.1 GCA_027064245.1 Campylobacterales bacterium | reverse complement strand
ATATACACCTGTATGTATCAAAAGTGGCTTCAAATAGATTTTTGTTATATCTTTAATAGCATCTTTAGCCGATAAAACTTTTCCATCTTTATGTATACTTGAAAATACCAAAGCAAACATAATTGAATGTTTTTTATAATCTTTTAGGCTCTCTAAAGTTTCTTCAATATTTTTATTATTTAAATAGAGAAAATTTATATCTTTTGTATCTTTATAAGCAGTTTTGTACTCTTTTATTATTTTATTTGCAGTAACTGTATTATCTGACAAAAGATAGACTGTGTTTAATTTTGGATCTATCCTTTTTGCTAATTCTAAATTTGATATAGGGTCTTTTTTTTCAAATACTCCAGCATATATATTGGTATCTAATTTATCTTTTAAACCAAGATTATTAACTCCACAGAAAAATACTTTTGTATTTTTAAATAGTTGCTTCTCTTTATATTTTCTTATAAAATTTAAAGCATTATCATCTGTAGTAATAACAATATCAAATAAAGTATCTTGATATTTATTTGTATAAAATGTTAAAAGATTTTTTTCTCTTTGTTTTGTAGGTCGAAATCTCTTAGTATCCATAAACTCAATATATATTCTATCTTCTCTTTTTGAGTCTTTAAGAGTTTGTTTTATGGACTCTGCTTGCTGATGTGTCCATGCAGAATTGGGATGATATGAATTTAAAATCAATATATTCTTACTAAAACTAGCAGTAGCTAAAAAAAGTATTATTAAAACTATTTTTGTCATTTGATACTACTTAAAGGCAATTCTATTTTAAAAATAGCTCCATTTTGACTATTTTTTACACTTAATTTACCATGTAGATGTTTTTCTATTATATCTTTGCTTATATAAAGCCCCAATCCAGTACCTTGTGATTGGTGTTTTGTAGTAAAATAAGGATCAAATATTTTAGATATTAGGTTATCAGGGATACCTCCTCCATTGTCTTCAATTGTAATAATAGCTTTATTTTCTCTTCGTTCTAAATCTATTTTTATCCATTTATCTTTTTTATTTTGTTCACTTAAAATATCTTTTGCATTATTGAAAATATTGATTAACACTTGTGTTAATTCACCTACAACTATAAATATTTGTATATCATCTATCTTATTGATATTATTAATAATTTTTATATTATTATTTTTAAGTGAAGCTTCTACAATACTTATAGCTAAATTTACTCTTGTTTGTAAGATTACAGTTTTTGTCTCTCTTTTTTCTTTTATATAATTTCTAAATATATCTATTGTTTTAGATAAAAATTGTGCATTTTTATCTATAGATTCAAGTAAACTATTTTCTTCATCATCAGAAATCATACCGAGTTGTTTTTTTATCTGTATTCCTGTTGCTGCTGTACTAATTACACTTAAAGGTTGTCTCCATTGATGGGCAATATTTCCTATTATATCTCCCATTTGTGCATTTTTTGACTGCTCTAAGATATTTAATTTTTGTTGTTGTATCTCTTTTTCTTGTTGCTTATTTTTAAGTTTTATATCTATTTGCTCTTTAATATTTTCAATTTTATTTTCAAGTAGTTCATAGTCAATAGGCTTTAATATATATCCATCAACTTGCATATCAATAGCTTCTATAAAAAAACTACTTTCACTATGAGCAGTTGTGAAAATAATATATTGATTTGGATTTATCTCCTTTATAGCTTTTGTCATATCTATACCATTCATATTTGGCATTTTTATATCTGATACTATTATATCAGGATCATATTGTTTATAAAGTTCCAATCCCTCTTTTCCATCTTGTGCTAATATTAATTTATCACATAGATATTCTAATGGTCTTTTTGTATTATTTCTAATCTCTTCTTCGTCTTCTACATATAAAATTGTGATTTTCATCTAAATCTTCCTTTTAGTATTATTTTCTAGCTTTTCATTCTTGTATTTTTTTCTTCAAATTTTGATTTTAAAAATATTTTTGATCTAAACATCTAAATTTTTTCCCACTCATATTAGTTTCTTAGTTCATTTACAACACTTACATCTAAATCTAATTTTTTAGCAATAGTATCATCATCTAAAATATCTAATAGGTTTTTAGCTATTTCTAAATTTCGTTTTTCAATACCCTTTTTCATACCTTTTTTTTCTGCAGTTCTTAATG
>JAMOPZ010000238.1 GCA_027064245.1 Campylobacterales bacterium | reverse complement strand
CAATCTTGAGCATACTTGACGGCTCTTTAAAAAACACTATCCCGACAACTGTTATAAGTGCCGTTCCAACTCCTGCCCATACTGCATATGCCATACTCATATCTATTTTTTTAAGTGCATAAGTAAGTGCAATAAGTGAAAGAATATAAAAAACAAACATCACAACGGATGGTAGTGTTTTAGTAAAACCATCTGAAAACTTCATAGCAGTTGTCCCTGCCACCTCAAAGACAATTGCAAGTATAAGGTATAACCACTGTTGCATATTTTTCTCCTTTATTCTCTTCTACATTTTTAGTTATGTAAAATTGATCTGTTTATCTGTTAACAATCATTTTTATCTTCCTTCTGTCTCTATATCAAAATAAGGTTTTATGATTTTGTAAAATATTTTTTCTAACTCTTTTGATGATAAATTTGAAATATCATAATAAATCTTTTCATAAATATCTTCAAAAGCATTAACCACATTTACATCAAAATGAGTTCCAGCCTCATCTTTTATAATTTTCATACTTTTTTCTAAACTATAAGGTTTTTTATATGGTCTTTTTGATGTTAAAGCATCAAATACATCTGCTACTGCAAAGATTCGTGCATTATATGGTATATCATCACCTTTTAAGCCATCTGGATATCCACTACTATCAACTTTTTCATGATGATATAAAATTATATCTTTTGTATCTGCTAACCAATGATTATTTTGAATTATCTCAACACCTTTTATAGTATGAGTTTTTATTATTTCAAATTCTTTATCACTTAATTTAGATGGTTTTAAAAGTATATTGTCACTTATTGCAATTTTGCCTATATCATGTAAAAAAGCACCTTTTGCAAGTGATTTTATTTGTTTGTTTGAAAGGTTTAGTTTTTGTGCTATTTTTATACTATAGTATGTAACCCTGTAATTATGATCTCCTGTATCACTATCTCTTTTTGCTATAGCATTTCCTAAAGATATAAGTGTGCTTATATGACTTTGTAAAAGTTTATTTTTATTTTTTAACAATGATTTATATTGTGAGTATATAGTAGGAAATACAAAAATAAACACCATAAATATAGTTGTAAGTACAATTATAATACTCTCTTGTATATTGTTATAAATCATACTTGTTTCTTTATTGTCAAGTTTTAATACTATATTTAAATAATAAGGTTTTTTCTTTACTGTTAGCTTTGTTTTAAAATATAGATATATATCTTTTTTATTTATTGGTATCATTTTATATTGGGTAGCGTGTGATGAGTTGTCTATATAATTCAATATCTCATTGATTGGATTATTTGTATTTTTTTTTATATTTATTACTGGCTTGAAAGAATTATCATATAGTCTAAAAACAATAATATCATCTCTTTTATTTACAATATTTTTTAAATCATTTATATCAAACTTTTTTGAAAAAATCTCTTTTTTTTGCAATATTATATTTTTGGTATTTAATGCTATTTTATGCTCATTGTAAAAATATATTATAACTATCCATAAAATTGAGCTTAAAACTGTAATAATAAATAATTTTATTATAAATTGAAATAATGTATTGTCTTTTATATTTTTATCCATTTATCTTTATATCCTCATAATATAAGTTTAAAGATTGTTTAAAAACAATTGCTAAAATTAAATAAATCAAATGCATTTTATTTCCCCTTTTTTAAAATACAAATACCCCATAAGAGTGAATGTATAGAAAAAAATAGATAAAATAATCACTCCTAATATTATAGCCATAAAGATATCTTTGTATATAAAATTACCACTAAGTGAGATAATCATAATAAGTGCTAATCCACCTTTCATTCCTGCAAGAGTCAAGATATTTGCCCAACTGATAGGTAACTTTTTATAAGTTGTAAAAAGAAGTAAAACTATATATCTTATTATAGTTGTTATTATAAATACATACAATATCTCATTTTTGTAACTCCATAAAAGTTTTAAATCTATAACAGAAGCAATAGATATAAATATCACTGCATTTGCAAAAAAACCCAGATATTGAGACTCTTTTTTATAAGCTCTCATAATCTTTTTGGAGTCAAGATTTGTAGCATCAAGATGAAAAAGATGAGCTACAAATCTTCTTTTTTTATAATGTCCATGTTTATTAAAGAGATATTTAAAATAAAGTA
>JAMOPZ010000237.1 GCA_027064245.1 Campylobacterales bacterium | reverse complement strand
TAATGCTATTGTATTCTCAACTTCAACACGTAACTTTGACAACCGTCTCGGTAAAGGTGCACAGGTTTATCTTGGTTCTGCAGAACTTGCAGCAGTATGTTCACTTCTTGGAAAAATTCCAACAAAAAAAGAGTATTTAGAACTTACGAAGAAAATCCAAGGTAAAGAAGACGATATCTATAAATATCTTAACTTTAACCTTATTTCTGATTATAAACTTAACTAAAGTTTATAAAGTAAAAATGGGAAATTCCCATTTTTACTGAAAAACTCACTAACTTTTTCAAAAATTAACATATTTTTCAATTAATTGCACTATAATTAACAGTATAGGTGTTTAATATGTTAATGGAAAATATTCAATCTTTAAAAATTAAGATTATCATTTTACTATCTGTCTTAATTATTATCATTACTCTCATAATGGCAACTCTCTATATTCAAAATTTAAATACAGTTGTAAACTCTAATATTCAACTTTTTTCTATGACCTTGATGGAAAAAGAGAAAGAGGAGTTAAAAAATAAAATAGATTTGGCTTCTAATATTCTTCAGATGTATTATGAACAGACTGAGCCAAAATATATAGAAAACAGTGTTAAACAGACTCTTATATCACATCAACAACAACTTTTTTCTCAGTTAAGAAGTTTTTATGAACAAAATAAAGATACATATTCAAAATCAAAGTTAAAAAAAGAGTTACAACTTCTTGTACAATATGCAAGATATGGTTCAAGTGGTTATTTTTGGATCAATGATATGAACTATACAATGATTATGCATCCGATCAAACCTGAATATAATGGCAAAACTTTTTTTAATGTTTCCAATGTGCCCTTTGTTTCACTTGGTATAGAAGATTTAAAAAAGAGTAGTAAAAAAGAGTCATTTATAAAATATAAATTTTATAATCCTGCTACTAAAAAATATGAATTTAAGGTCTCCTTGGTAAAAATATTTGAGCCTTTTAATTGGATTATAGGGACGGGACAGTATCTTAGTGATATTACGCCTGTAATGAAAAAAAGAGCATTGGCAGATATTGAAGCTTTACGATATGGGAAAAGTGGTTATTTTTGGATCAATGATATGAATTATACAATGATTATGCACCCTATAAAACAGGAGTATGATGGAAAAGTTTTTATGCATACATTGGAAGTACCTTTTGTTGAATTAGGTGTACGTGCACTCAAACAGAGTAAAAAAGGGAGTGCAATAATTAAATATGTATTTTATAATCCTGCAACTAAAAAATATGAAAACAAACTTTCTGTCGTAAAGCTTTTTGAGCCATGGAACTGGGTAATAGGCACAGGAGTATATCTTAATAAAATTGATACTTCTATTGAAAATATTAAGCTTTTAAAAGATAAAGAAGAGCAAAAATTTATTTATAAAACAATAATTTTAGCTGTTTTAATTATTGTAACTACTATAGCGATAGCATATTATCTTATTGCAAAATTTATTATCAATCCGATTGAAAATTTAAATGATGAAAAAGAACATTTTGAAGAGATTGCTCAAATTGATTTTCTTACCAATATTTTAAACAGAAGAGCTTTTTTTCATGAAGCCAATAAATATAATGCCTATGCAAAAAGAAATAATATCAAGCTTAGTGTTATGATGATTGATATTGATCATTTTAAAAAAATCAATGATGTTTATGGACATGAAGCAGGTGATGAAGTTTTAAAAAGCCTTGCTTTATTGATTCAAAGATTAATTCGAAAAGAAGATATTTTTGGACGATTAGGCGGAGAAGAGTTTGGTTTGGCACTTTTGCATGCAGATCAGTTTTCCGTATATGGTATAGCAGAAAAAATACGAAGTTCTATAGAAGAGAGCTCTGTTATCTATAGAGGGTATATTATTCATTATACAATTAGTATAGGGTGTTATACAGTAACATCAGAATCCCAAGATATTAAAGCAGCTTTAAATAAAGCAGATATGGCTCTTTACAGGGCCAAATCTATAGGAAGGAATAGAGTTGAAGTATATACAAATATAGCTTCTATCAAAAATAAAAAAGTTTAGTTACGAATTATATCGTACTCTTCTGGGATCACCGGTTTAAATATTTTCATATCTATTTTTCTATTTTCAAGAGGGTTTGTAAACTCTATTGTAATAC
>JAMOPZ010000236.1 GCA_027064245.1 Campylobacterales bacterium | reverse complement strand
AGTATAATGGATAAAATAAAACAAAAAAGTTTTTTAGTACCAATAATATTATTAGTAATTATATCAATACTATTTATAGTATCTATAAATACATATTTAAGTATTGATCTATTTAAAACACATATTAAAGCTGATATAAAGCAACTAGAACAAACATATCTAAAAAAAGAAAAAGATATGATATATAACAAGGTTCATCTTGTAAATAAGTCTATAAATATTTTAGTTAAACGAAAAGAGATTGAACTTAAAAAATATTTACAAGAGAGAGTTCAAACAGCTTTGGGTATTGCACAATTTATTTATAATAAATTTAAAGGAAAATTATCGGATGATAAGATAAAATCAATGATAGTAAATCATCTAGATATAGTAAGATTTAATAACCATAGAGGATATTATTTTATTTACGATAAAAATATAGTTATAGGTCATGCTATAAAAAAATATATTGGTCAAGATATGACAAACTTTAAAGATAAAAGAGGTCAAAATCTTATGGATATAAAAAATAATTCTTTAAAAAATCATAAATTTGGATTTTCTATAATATATTTTAATAAACCAGATAATCCAACCCAAGAGTATCCAAAGATGATTTGTGTAGCAAGATTTAAGCCATTGGATATAGTAATAGGTACAGGAGAGTATCTTGATAATGTAGAACAAGATCTTAAAAATTTAATTTTAGAGCGATTTTCAATTTTAGAAGGGGATAAAAATCAATATCTTTTTATCTTAGATTTGCATAATATAAAAGGTGGAGATAATTTTGCTACTATGATATTAAATCCAAATAGACCAGATCTAATAGGAAAAAAACTAAATGATAGTTACAAAGATGCAAAAGGAAAAGAGTTTAGAAAAGAGTTTTTAAAAGGGTTAAAAGAAAAAGGGGAAGTTTATGTGAAATATTGGTATAAAAAACCAAACTTTACAAAACCTATGCCTAAAATGTCATATTTTTATTGGCAAAAAGATTGGAACTGGATAATAGCTAGTGGATTTTATTTTGATGATTTAGAAAAGCAAATAAAAGATAAACAAAATAGTATAAAAATATATATGGATAAAGTTATATATGATAATTTGAAAATTACTATTATATTAACTATTATTATTTTATTGATTTCAGTGTTTATTGCATTAAAAATTGATAATACTATTAAAAGTTATATTAAACAACTATCTATAGTGTTAAACGATATAAAATTATTAAATATGCTTTTAGAGAAAAAAGTAAATAAAAAAGTAAAAGAGTTAAGAGAAAAAGATAATATCCTTATCCAACAATCGAAATTAGCAGCAATGGGTGAGATGATAGGTAATATCGCTCATCAATGGCGACAACCTCTAAATGTACTTGGTATTAAAAATATGACTTTATATACATATTATAAAAGAGGTTTAATTGATAATGAGTTTATAAAAGAATATGTAAATAGTACAACTAATGTTTTACAACATATGTCTGATACTATTGATAACTTTAGGGATTTTTTTAAACCAAGTAAAGAAAAAGAAAATTTTAATCTTTATCTTACTATTAAAAAAAGTATTGATATTATAGATGATTCACTTAAAAATTATAATATAATTTGTACTATAAATGAGATACCAAATATTATATTGTATGGCTATGAAAATGAATTTTCACAAGTTATATTAAATATGATAACAAATGCAAAAGATGTAATAAATGCAAATAAAATAAAAAATGGTATTATAACTATAACTATAAAAGAAGAGCAAAATACCATAACAGTAGAGATAAAAGATAATGCAGGTGGAATACCAAATGATATTATAGATAAAGTATTTGACCCATATTTTACAACCAAGCATCAGTCTCAAGGAACAGGAATAGGTCTATATATGTCAAAGATGATAATTGAAAAAAATATGGGTGGAAATTTAAGTGTAAGAAATGGTAAAGAGGGTGCTGTATTTAGTATAGTATTATTAAAAGATTTTGGCAAAATTAGTTAATAAAATAAACCAATGGAGATTATCAAATCTATTTATGGTCAAGGGTATAAATTAGTAGCAAAGTGATTATTTTGTGATTATTTTATGATATACTTTCAAATTGAAGGTGTATATTATGAAAAAAGAAAATTATATGGGTAACTTCAAAATTTTAGTT
>JAMOPZ010000235.1 GCA_027064245.1 Campylobacterales bacterium | reverse complement strand
TGGGATACAAACATTTAGAACTATAATAAAAGAAAATTATCTATATATAGATAAAACTAAATTAGCTTTAGATTTAATAGAAAATTATAAATATAGTTTTCTATCTCGACCTAGAAGATTTGGAAAATCACTATTTTTAGATACTTTACATAATATCTTTGATGGAAATAAAGAACTTTTTAAAGGGCTAGACATTTATGATAAATGGGATTTTAAAGATACCTATCCAGTTATAAAAATAGATTGGGCAGGAGATTTTAAAACTTTAGAATCTACAAAAAAAGTAGCTATAAAAATATTAAAACACAATCAAAAAAGACTAAATATACAATGTGAAGATAAAGATGAACCTAGTAGTTGCTTTGAAGATCTAATCCATCAAGCTTATAAAAAATATAAAAAACCAGTAGTAATACTAATAGATGAATATGATAAACCAATACTAGATAACCTAGAAGATCCAAAAAGAGCATTGGAAAATAGAGATTTTTTAAGAAGCTTTTATGTGATGATGAAATCAAACGATGCTTATATAAAATTTGCTTTTTTAACAGGTATTTCTAAATTTAGTAAAGCAAATATATTTAGTGGACTAAATAATCTAACTGATATATCACTAAAACAAAAATATGGAAATATATGTGGCTATACTCAAGATAATATTGAAAATGAGTTTCAAGAGTATTGGGATAATACAGATTTAGATATGGTAAAACGATGGTATAACGGATATAATTTTTTAGGAAATAAAGTGTATAATCCTTTTGATATATTACAATTTATTGACAATGAAAATATGTTTGAGAACTACTGGTGGGAGAGTGGAAATCCTTATTTTTTAATAACAATTCTTAAAAAACAAAACAGTTTTAATATCCCAAATTTAGAAAATATTATAGTGGGAAAAGAGTTATTAAATAGTTTTGAGATAAAAAAACTAAAACTTGAAGTATTGCTTTTTCAAGCAGGTTATTTAACTATTGATAAACAAATACAAACTCCTATTGGAGTAAAATATAAACTTAAAGTTCCAAATATAGAGGTACAAATATCACTTAATGCTTTATTTTTAAATTATCTCTTAGATGATAATTTTGATGATAAAAGAGTAGAACTTTATGAGATATTATTTGAAGCAAATATGAAAGAGTTTAAAAATATATTTACCTCTTTATTCTCTTCAATAGCAAATAATAATTATACCAAAAATGATATAGCATCTTATGAGGGGTATTATGCAAGTGTATTTTATGCATATTTATGTGCTTGTGGAGTTGATATAATAGCAGAAGATGTTACCTCTTTAGGTAGAATCGACCTAACAATAAAATTAAATAATAATATCTATATAATTGAATTTAAAGTAGATAATACAGATGCATTAGATCAAATAAAACAAAAAGATTATATAAATAAATATTTAGATAAAAATAAAACTATATATCTAGTAGGAATAAACTTTGATAAAAAAAAGAAAAATATAACTCAATTTAAGTGGGAGAGATTATGAGAGTAGACCTACACAATCATACAGCCTTGTGTAATCATGCAACAGGAACCATGCAAGAGTATATAAAAAAAGCTATAGAATTAGATATAGATATATTTGGTTTTAGTGAACATGCACCTATGGAGTTTGATAAAAAATATAGATTAAGTATATCTCAAAAAAAGTTTTATGAAAAATCGGTATTAGATCTAAAAAAACAATATAAAAATGATATAAATATAATATTAGGTTATGAAGTTGATTATCTTGATGGAGATTATATTTTAAATGAGATTAAAAATGCAGATGTAGATTATCTAATAGGTTCAGTACATTTTATAAATAAATGGGGATTTGATAATCCAGAATTTATTGGTGTTTATAAAAATAAAGATATAGATAAAATTTGGGAAGATTATTTTGATGCAGTGAATGCTATGGTTAAGACTGGTTATTTTGACATAGTTGGACATTTTGATCTTATAAAAGTATTTAAATTTTTTCCAAAAAAAGATATTAAATTGTTGGCTTTAAATACTTTAAAACAGATTAAAAAATCTGGTATGGTACTTGAAATAAATAGTGCAGGCTTTAGAAAACCAATACAAGAGCAGTATCCTTCTAAAGATCTTTTAGAAGTGGCATATGAATTAGACATAC
>JAMOPZ010000234.1 GCA_027064245.1 Campylobacterales bacterium | reverse complement strand
AGCCTATTATGGGTGCTCATAGAAATAAAAAAGGTGCAGCATTTTTATTAAAAGATTATTTTTTGGAAAGCATAAAAGAGCTTAAAGCATTATCAACAGAAGAATTGCTTCAAAAAAGATATGATAGAATTACATCTATTGGTGCATTTTCAGAATAATATATGCACGAAATAGCCCATTTTATAGTTCAAAGTATAGGAGATATAGGATATTTTGGTATCTTCTTTCTTATGTTTTTAGAGAGTAGCTTTTTCCCTTTTCCTAGCGAAATTGTGATGATACCAGCGGGATACCTAGCTTTTACTGGTGAGATGAATATTTATCTTGCATTTCTTGCAGGAGTGCTTGGTTCTCTTGTTGGAGCTTTATTTAACTATTTTTTGGCAATTAAATATGGAAGAGCTTTTTTAATTAAATATGGTGATAAGTTTTTTTTTAAAGAAACAACACTTGATAAATTAGAAGATTTTTTTAAAAAACATGGCGAGATCTCAACATTTAATGGGCGTTTAATCCCAGGAGTTAGACAATATATATCTTTTCCTGCTGGTCTTTCTCAAATGAATATTACTAAATTCTCAATATATACCTCTTTAGGTGCTTCTATATGGATGATAGTTCTTTTAGCCATTGGCTATATCATAGGAGATAATCAAGCTTTAGTAGAGAGTTATCTAAAAAATGCTACTATTATTGCAATCACTACAGTTAGTTTTTTAAGTATTTTATATTATTTAAAAGTAAAAAAATGCTGTTTATTTAATTAAGGTAAAATCCTAATTATGAAACAAAATATAAATGAATTAAATCCAGAATCAATAGATTTTTCAATGTTAGACTATGAATGTTCATATCTACCCAATAAAGAGGTAAGAATGAACTATAAATATGTCCATCATGCTTCAAAAAAGTTTGTTACAGCAGTAATACATCGTGGATGGAGAAGATTTGGTAAATATTTTTTTCATCCTGTTTGCAATGGTTGTACAGAGTGTAAAAGTCTTAGAATAGATGTTGAAAATTTTAAACCAACCACTTCTCAAAAGAGATCAATAAAACGAAATAAAGATACTCAAATAGTTATGCAAAAGCCAACTTTAACTAAAAATCATCTTAATTTATATAATAGTTACCATTTAGCAAAAGAGAAAAGTGACGGATGGAAACATAGTAATATTAGAGGTACAGAATATTCAGAAAACTTTGTAACAGGTGCTTATGAATTTGGTAAAGAGGTACTTTATATTAAAGATGAAAAACTTATAGGTGTTGATTTAATTGATATTCTAGAAGATGGAATTAGTTCTATATATTTCTATTATGATCATGATTATTCAAGATTATCACTTGGTACTTACTCCTTATTATATCAAGTAGAATTAGCAAAGAGTCTTGGTTTAAAGTGGATATATTTAGGTTATTGGGTAGAGGGATGTAAGGCATTTGCATATAAAACTAACTTTAATAATCAAGAGATACTAGATGGTTTTCCAGATATTTCAAAGATAGCTAATTGGCAGGAGAATTAGATGAAAAAAGCATTACTTTTATTAAATATGGGTGGAGCAAATAATATTAATGAGGTGGAGTTATTTTTAAGAAATATGTTTAGTGATAAAAATATTTTACCTATGAACAAAATTTTAAGAAAATTTATAGCAAATATTATTATATCAAAACGATTAAATGAGGTAAAAGAAAATTTTGAACTTATTGGTGGGAAGTCACCTTTAACAACTCTAACTAGTCAATTTATAGATAAACTCTCTGGCAAATTAGATATTCCTATATATATGGCAATGAGATATGTACCACCATTTAGTAAAGAAGCACTACTTCAACTAAAAAAAGATTGGGTAGGGGAGCTTATACTATTTCCAATGTATCCTCAATATTCTACAACCACTACACTCTCATCTATAGAAGATATTCAACAGATTTGTGAGGAGATAAATTATCATCCAAGAATTAAAGTAATTGAAAGTTATTATGATGATTTTGAATATATTAAGGCTTGTTATGAACAAATAATTGATGCAATTAAAGATAAAAATAGTATTGAATATGATTTGTTATTATCAGCTCATGGATTACCAGTTAGTATTATTAAAAATGGAGACCCTTACGAAAAACAAGTTGAAGCAAATGTATCT
>JAMOPZ010000233.1 GCA_027064245.1 Campylobacterales bacterium | reverse complement strand
ACAAGTTAGTTAATTAACTTACTTGTTATCATGTGTTTTCACTAAAAAGCATTATTGCTTTCTAGTTGCCTTTAAATAGTTTAGAATATTTTCATCTGAGTAGTCTACAAGGTCATAATCTTTCAATGAACAATGATAAGCACCATCTCTTATGTCTACAGCTATATCACTAATACATCTCATATTATATTTCTCTTGAAGATTATTATTTTCTACATACTCCATAACATTCATTTTAAAGTCATCAGCGACTATATCAAGAGCCATGTATGTTAGATTACTAATACTACTAGGATTGTCTTCTGCTAGTTCCATACTTCTGTTAAGTACCTCATTTTCTGATAAATAATATTTTTCAATAAGTTCCTGATAATCTATCATTTTGTTTAGTTCAGCGATAAGTTGTTCAGCACTTAAATTGCTTACTTTTTTAGCTTTTGCTATCTCTTGTTTCTTTGCGATAATTCTTTGAGTGATTTTCATTTTGTAAACCTTTTTCTTTTAGATACCATATTATACATTATTTAGTAATTAATGTCAAGGAATATACAATATTCTTTTATTTGTTTCTCTTCTTTAAATAAGCCATTAGATTGTTAAATTTATTTTATTGTTTAACTATTAACTTCGTTGTATCTCCACGCATATACGTCATTTTCACTTTTATAGTCATAACTTACACATAGTTTTAAAAATGTTTCTTTGGTCATTCTAATTTGCTCATAAAAAGAATCAGTTTGAAATTTATTATAACTATTTTTCTTAATAAGATAATCTATTACTTTTAATGCCTCTAACCATTCTTTATTTATAAGTTTGTTAATATCTATAAGTTCATGCTTACTAATAAATTCATCTTCTAGTCTTACATTCAAAACAATCATACCATGTCTTGCATTATCCCCTATTGCTTCTAATACCTTTGGGAATTTTATTGCTATTTCATCAGGAAGCAAATGATTAAAATTACCACATTTATTTGCTAAGGCTGGGTCTGAATTAAAAGGTCTTGCTCTTAGTCCATATTTAAAAGTATTCATGTTTACACCTTTTTCTTTTTAGATGTATTATTATACATTATCTAGTAGTGTCTGTCAAGTAATTTGTATACTTCGAGAAGCTTATTAGTCATTTGTTACTGTTCCATCAAAGATTACTACAAAACTACACTTATTGCATATTTAGCTTATCTATTGCTAATATCTTTATTCTTAACTTTCTTATAGTACGGAGCATAAACTTTATTAACAGTTTCCATCATTTTGTCTATTGATATTTTTCTACCTCTAAGCTGTATAAACAATTCAGCTCTATATTGCTTGTTATCATCAAAATCTACTAGATGAACTTTTTTATAAACCTCAACATAGACACCAAGAGAAACTAAATTATTGTGTATCTCTCCTAGCATATTTTCACATTCTAATTTAATATCATTTGTTTTATATTTGTGCATAAATCTATCATCTGTTATGATTTCTATTACATAAGCCATTTTATCTCTTTTTGTTTTGGAATATCTTCATCTTTTTAACTCTGCAACAACAAAGTTGTATACAAAGCTAAAGTGTTTACTACTCTACTTCTTAAATTATAGTTTGTTTTTAACTACTCTAAGATATTAATTACTAAGTGATTCCATTGCTAATGAGCCAAGTTCAGCATTACTGTAATCTGATTTCCACTCTAAGCCATTCTCAAAGCTGTATACTTCCAATTTTGCACCGCTATCAATTTCATCAATAAATGCTTCTTCAATTACAAGTTTGCCCTCATTGTTATAATTAAAAACCTCTTTAACACAATCTCTTGCTTTTTCTACTGTTGAAAATATTCCTATTTGTGCTTCACTTGTTCTAGTTTCCCATTCGTCTGTTGAGTGTACTGTAAAAACTTTCATCTTAAATCCTTTTTTTCTTTTTAGATACCATATTATACACTATTTAGTGATGTTTGTCAAGTAATATAGATAGATTTTATTATTTTTAATAATTTTCTTTCTATATCCACAGCTAGATGTCTATTGATAGCATGATGCTTCACTTAAATATCTATAATAATTCTTCCACTGTTTCCATGAGATATAGGGAGATATTCCATCAACGATAAATCTGAGGTATTTATATATTTAAATTTTATATTTAATCCTCTAAGCGTTGCATCTATCCAATCAATCGTATTTCTTTCCCCTTTTGTCACATTAAATTCTATAACTACCTGAGTTGGGTTATTATCTTTTTTTTCATTTTTATGTGAGATAAAAAACTTCTTCCATTTTGCACTGTAACCAAACTGATTAAACACTTTAGACAGTTCCATATCTATGGAAAACATTAAATTATTCATACTACTATTTGGATTTATATTTCTATTTGTAAACTCTTGATTATTATCATATGTCATGACTAGCCTTTTTCTTTTTAGATACCATATTATACATTATTTTATAGTTAAAGTCAAGAGGTATAGATAGAATTAAAAAGTTATCTTAAAATTCTTTTTTTGTGGTAGTGCTGAGGTAAGTACCTCAACATTAAATAGACATTTATTTTTTTAACGCTTCCATCTTCTTTTCTATATTTTTTAAGAACTGATAGAACTTCTTTTTCATATCTACAAGCACTTTTTAGTTTTATTATCATCCCTAGAACACTTGTCACATTTTTTATATCCATTTGAACCCATTGGTATTAGTACTGATTCTATTGAGTGGCAATAGTCGCAAGTTGAATATTTTTTATTTAACAATACAGATGATAAAACAATTTTATCAAACTCTTTTTGGTCTTTTATATATTTATAGTTAGACTCTTTGTGTATATTGATATAACTATTATATTGCTTATTGAAACACTCTTTTATACTAGAATCATTTGTATTATCTTTTAGTAGAAGTTCTTTAAGTGCTTTAAAGTAACTTCTTTTAAGTGAAATTTTCATTTAATATCATTTCTATCTTGTTCTGTGAACTCTTGATAGCTTTCTATCAGTTCTTGACATGCTTTATTAAAAGCTTGAACATCATCTTCTTTTGTTAAAAAACCATTAGTGCTATAATTAGCAATAACATATTCTTCTGTTGAAGATTGAAGAGTTTGTAAATCTTCTCTCATTAGTTCTCTATCGCTATCACTTTTACATTCAGATATCATTGATTCTAAACAGCTTATCTCATTATCTCTATCAACAATATTGTATTCTGCGATATCTCCATTATGAAGTAAATCAATATTCATTTTATATGTCTTATCAGCTTCTACATCTTGAACTACTAACTGTCCTATATCTCCATACTCAAAAGAAACATTGTATTTATCTTTTAAGTCTTTATCTTTTTCTTCTTGTTGAGAAATAGAAATCATATCGTTGATTTTATTTTTTAAGTCAATACTTTGCATATAGTCCATACCAGTTATTTTTTGTAGCTTTGCACTATCTTGATTTTCAATAACTAATGCTAATACTACGTTTAACTCATTTGTTGTTAAATTTTCCATTTTGTAAACCTTTTTCTTTTTAGATACCATATTATACATTATTTAGTAATCAATGTCAAGCAATATGGATAGAATTAATTATTATTTTTAGGATTCTTTTTTGAGTAAATTAGGGTTTTAATAAAAAGCTACATGTAGTAATACTACACTTAACCCAAACCCTCTAGCTGTAGAGAGTATTATTTCCAACAAACATTGCTACATTCCATTAAACTTTGCTACAAAAATATCTAAAAAGTTTATTAATTTGATATGTAATTCGTAATAATTATTTGACATTTGATACGAAATACAGTATAATTATTACATTAAAATAGTTTGAAAGAGGATAAGATGAGTAAACATTTAGAAGCTGGCAAGTATTATAATTTGATATTAGAAGATAAAAATCTTGGTGAGTATAGAATTCCTTTTAAAACAAAAAGCATTAAGGCAACTTCACTAGAAGATGATGAATCTGAGCCACAAAATGTAAAATCTGATAAGCCATTTAGAAGAGCAGATGGAACACTAGATTACAACAAATATGAATTTGAACACTATATTGAAACATCTTTTGATTTAAATTATGAAAGTGAAATTATAGATGGAGATTTTATTGTCATAACGAAATACGACAAAATAAAAAAAGCAAAAGCTAGTATCAAAAATCATCTTGCATATCAAGCTGATTATGACGAAGCAATGGCTTCAAAATATCCTGAATACTAATTAATATATTAAAAAATTAAAAACAAGGAATCTTTATGTCTTTAATTATTTTACCCTCTAAAAGCTTATAAATCACTCTTGTGCATGTTGAGAATTGCTGATAAACTCATAGAATCCCTTTTTCCAATTAATGATTCTTTTATCTCTGTCATAGTTAAATTATCAAAGAAGTCTAAATCTACATTTAAAAATTGTAGCATCTCGTTTTCAAAAATATATGTTGCTTTTCTGAATTTTACTGTATTGTAATCTAAGTCTATTAGAAACTTTGCAAAAGATGGTTTATCTTCTTTCACACTTTGAATCTCATCTTGTAGTTTTCCTACGATATTATCTCTTTCAAATATTTGTGAACTTGTAAGAGCATCATCTCTTAAGTGTGAGTAGTGTATATTTTTCATTTTGTAAACCTTTTTCTTTTTAGATACCATATTATACACCGCCTAGTAGTATAAGTCAAGTGAAATAAATAGAATTGATTAAAAGTTTTGGGATTTGTTGAAACAGTTAAGCTTTACTTGTTTTAAAGAGTTTCGTTTCAGAAAACATTTTAAAAATTATTAACTATTTTTCTTATTCCTTCATAGGCAATAATTTCGCTTTTTACCACCCCATTGTCTACTAAATATCCTATTGGTGTCCCAGCTTTTAGTTCTTTATCATTTTCATCATACCAAGTAGTAGACACACTCTTATCTTCTTCTGCTTTATGCTCAATAACATAACCATTGTTGATTACATATCCTATACTTAAATCTTGTGCTTTTGCTACTTCGCGTATTGCTTCTATATAGTTTCTTGCCATCTTATACCTTTTTTTCTTTTTTATCTCATTTTTGTTCTATTGAGTATTTTCTCTCTCTAATGTTTTTAATACAAAGTACTTTACACATTCTTCTTTTGGTGCGTTGTCTTGAAAAATTGTAAGACCAATAATTTTATAATTATCTCTTGTATTCATTCTGTAGCCATGAATATGATTAGTTTCTATACTTCTTCTCCATTTATCTTTCCCCGCTATTTCATTTAGTTGTTTAGATAGTTTCTCTCTTGTGATTTCCACGAAGTTGTTTAAATTGATATATTTAGGAATATCCATTTCAGTTATTAACATAATAAAGCCTTTTTTTTAGATAATATATTATACATCAATCTATAATATTTGTCAAGTAGTATAGATTCAATTATAAGATTAAAGTTTTTTCTTTAATGATGACTATAGTGCTGAGGTAGGATTATCTTAACCTCAACACAACTCTTTTTCTTTTTTTTGCTCATTTAGCTATCCGCTAATTAATTTTTCAAAAGATTTTATATTATTAATGCCATTGTTAATAATTTCTATACGAATGAACTCTTCATGTTTTCCTTTATTTTCATTAATTTTTCTAAACATTCTGTCTGTCTGACTTTTATTTTCAACTGCTACACGAAAAATACGACCATTTTTCGTTTCTAATTCATAGACTTGCATCTTATTTCCTTTTTCTTTTTAGATACCGTTATTATACATTATTTTATAAATAATGTCAAGTAATAAAAGTATATTTAATAAAAAATTTAGTATTTTAACTTGTATCGTTTTTCTCTTAGTATTTAAACACTAAAAGAAACAAAGTTTATTTTTTGAACACTCAAACGAAAATAATCTTCTCTAGTAGAGAAGCATTGAGTATAGTCCTTAAATGCTTTAAAGTGTTCAGCAATACTCTTTAATAAGCTTTTATGAAAAGATATAACAAAAGAATCACTTAATATTATTGGTTCAGAGTAAGCATCTTTTATCTCTGTAATTCTGCTTTCTATATTCATATTATAAGCATATGCAAAAATTAAAATAATACCATTAGACAATACTAATTCATAATGATTTACTTTTTTTAGACTTTTTCTAAGTGTAGCCATTAACTCAAAATAACTTGCATTAAATTCTTTTAAAAGCTTATTAAGTGTCTGATATTGAGCTGGTGTTTCAACTAATGTTTTGTTGGCTCTTGTTCCTAGCTTAAAGAAGTAAACTCTTTTATTTATATGAGATTTCTCTATTAATTCTGTTTTTGTTGCTCCATAACAAATAGTCTTTTTATTTTCATCAAGTAGCTCATAAACCACATGGCTTTTATCTTGGATTGGTGCTTTTTGCATAGTAAATATTTTTTTCATAGTGTAAACCTTTTTTCTTTTTAGATACCGTTATTATACATTATTTTATAAATAATGTCAAGTAATAAAAACATTTGCTATGTGATAAAAATAGCAGATGCGTAGATGAAAATTATGAACCGATTAAACAAAAGGGCTTAATACACCATTTCTAGAATTAGCACTATATTTAATCGGTTCACAATATTCCCTTAAACACCTAGCTTTAAAAATCTATCTCATCCTCAAAATCATCTTTTATATCTTCATGTGTTACATAACCACACTCCGCAATAATCTCATTATTATTATTAAATATATCTAAGACTACTATAGGCTCATCACTTTGATTCTTAACTTGTACTACTATATCTCCACCATCTACAGCAATAGACAAATACTCATCTTTTATAGTATGAGATAGTTCAAGCTCACTAATATCTTTATTTATTGTAACTTTAAAAGATAGTTGTTCATAAACACCATCAGAAATAACGATTGAAAAATAAGAACGCTCTATGTCAGAAGAAGACAAATAAGCTTCAACCCCTAATTTTCCAGAAAAGCCATTAATCGTTGCAGTAAAGCTATTTTTTTTTATACATTCAGTATCTATTGTAAATTTTTCCATTTTGTAAACCTTTTTCTTTTTTTAGATTCCATTATTATACATTAAGTAATAGTTAATGTCAAGGGATAGAGATAGAATTTTTTGGAAGTTTTGGGATTATCTACAAATAAATTATCCACCCTAATACTCTCTCTTGTTTGTTTTCAAATATTCAAACATGCCTATGCCATCAGCAAAGATTTTAAAAGGAAGTAGAAAAGGAAGTAGAATCAACAACCAAATATACATTTGCACATCTCCTACACTCTCACTCTCTATGTCATTATTATTATTATGGCGAGAATGTCTGTTTTTTATCATCATCAGCTTAAATAAAATAAAGCTTATCATCGCAAAAACAACTACAGAAATAAATATAGTTGCAAATGGATAATGAATAAAATTATAAACCATCAACTTTGCTATTGCTATGTGACAATAGTATAAAAATCCAAAAATCCCTACAATTAAACTATTTAAGAAATCCATTAACATAACCTCTTTCTTTTTTTTGATAGCATAATTATACATTAATTAGCAGTTAATATTAAGCAACAAAAAAAGATTTTAATAAAACAAGCTGTCTGCTTCATCATCTTCGATTGTCTCGGTTTTCATATTAACAATAACTTGTAAATCAGAAACATTATATATAGGAGTATTATCAATCAACAAGGAGCTATCTCTTCCGTTTGCTATATATGATAAAGTATATTTGTAAGCTTCTTCTCTACAACTAAAAGATGTCTGTATTCTTTGAAGAGTTAAATCATATATAATATCTTCGCAACCTGAATTTGTATTTTTTTCAAGTTCTCTTGAAACATCAGTATCATCAACTTTAGTTCCTCCAAGATACTCTAATATTTCAGAGTATCCATAATAATAAACTAATTTAACTCTGTCATATTTAATCATAGCAAAACCCTTGTGACTTATAAATATTTAACAGATAATATTATATCAATCATGTCTGTTAAACATTTTAAAAAGTGTTTACTATTTATCAAAAAAAATGATTAAGCAGTAATAGCACTTTAACTTGTTAATTCATTAAATTTATCAGCAGTATTATTGTTTACTATATTCTTTTTATAATACTTTCTATTTTCTAGTATAAACTCAACTTTTCTAAAATATCTTTATTAACAATATTTGTAATATCTTGGCATATCCTACCCTCTCTCCAGCTACCATTATAAAAAAAAGTTGGAATGTTACCATCTTTATCAACATCATCTAACAGCAAATATTCTGAGTAATCTTTATGTCTATATTTATTAGATTCTACACCCACTAGAACAGATGGAAAAACTCTTTTGCTCTCCATGCTTAAATCAAAAAGAGTTTTGCCATTAAATGTTATCCTAGTTTTTCTATCTATTTCACAACACATCTTTAAAGACCTTTGTTTTTAAAAACTTTAAATACTTCATTTTTATAAGCATCTAGTTTATACCCTTGCTTAGGATTAAACTTATCTATTACAGCAAGAATAGTATCATTATTATAAGTTCCAAATAATGTATTATATGTTGCTTGCTTCCAAGCGATACTCTCTTCATCTGTTTTTATATGTTCCCATTGAGTATAATTGTCATTAACTATAATACCATTGTTTCTATCGTCTACAATTAACATTCTCTTTTTAGTTGCTTTAATGCTGTTTCCCATAATAAAACCTTTTTCTTTTTAGATGTATTATTATACATTATTTAGTAATCAATGTCAAGCTATGTGAGCGAATATCATTTAATATCTGTAAAATTACTTGTATATCGTTCAATGTAAAGTATTTTTAAACGAGGTGGTATGTGAGTGTTCCTTATCTATTTTTAATATAGATAAGTATATCTGTCTTTAATATAGATGTCAATATTTATAGATACTATTGTCTATAAATTATATAGACTATTCAACTATAAGGAATGTATCAATTAATATCACATACCCATATAAATAGCATCATTTTCTTCCATATCATGTGCTGACATTTTTTCTTTATTTGCCTCTATTGCTGAAAATGCTATTGATAATTTTTCATCAATATATTCTTTTATAAAATCTATTTCTTCTCTGTCCATATGTGAGGCTTCTATTTGTTTTATATTTTCTTTAACATCATTATTTATTTCAACAAAAACAGAAAGTATTTTTTCCCTACTTAGCATAGAAAACTCAATAAAATCACTTAGAATATCATCAGGTGTAACATCTTTAATTTTCCCGTTTACTTTAATTGCTGACCTTGTAGAATTATCATAGTATTTAGTGCAAGAAACATCATAGGATGGTGCAACTACTGTTTCTGTAGGTGATTGCAAAAGTGCTATGTTTCTGGAATGAAAATCATAATTACCAACAAGATTTGAAAAATACAACTGTTTTAAAATATCAGTTTCCATGCTAATTCTATCATCAACAAAACGCTGTTTCTCTCCAATAGCACTTAAAAATTTACCAATTGTAATATCTTGTTTATCTTCTTTTTTTAGAGTATTTACAAAATGGATTAAAACCTCATCATCTTTTATAAATATTTTTGATAAAAGTATTTTAGCGTTAGTGTTACTATCTATTAAAAGGACTGCTTCGGAAGTATCAATATCACAAGCCGAGGATAACCATATAAAAAAATGTTCATTTGCGATAAGGTCTTCATCTTCGGAAATAGAAGATTTAGCAATAAATTCATTATATTTTCCACTACCTTTAACAAGAGTATCATTTATTTCTTTCACAAACATTTTAGGCATAACCCCACCGATTGCTTCTGAATCTTCCTCATCCTTAAACATTTGAAAATCTATTAGGATACTATCGCTAATAAGTTTTGAATAATCGCTACTGTATAACTTCAAAACGCATACCTCTTAGCGATTGTTTTTTTTCAGCGAATAGGTTTAAAATAAACCATTGAGCATCATTACTATCAGGATTTTTTAAATCGTGTTTCTCTGCTATTTTTTGCCTACTCCCACAATCTTCAAATTCAAAAAATGGAAACATTGTATTGCTTTCAAATTTTCTATCAATATCACTATTGATTTCACCAAATGGAAAACCATCAAAATTTTCATCATAGTTAAAGAGAAAACTATTACTATCTCTATTAAATTCAATAGTTCCTATTACATCACTAGCACTTGATATTTTTATTCTCATTATCGTTCCTTTTTGATTTAATTATATATTATCTTTATTGTCATATATAGATAAACTAATGCTTTTGTATATGTATCATCATTGAAGATTAAATCAGCAGTATGTCTCTCTCTTTGAGCAAATTAAGCTTGATAGTTCTTTTGATTGCATCTTTTTCATCAAGAGTTCTTTTTCTTTACAAAATATATATAACTTATAAATTGATTTGCATCATTACATTTATAACAATGTAAATCTGCTTTTTCTTTTTAGATACTGTTATTATACATCAATAAGTAATTAATGTCAAGTATATAACAAAAGAATTTATATATATAAAAATTAACCAATTTTACAAAAATCATATTTACATATAATAGAGGAAGTTGTATCTTTTTTATATTTTGGTCTGATACACATAATAAATCAAAGATTACAATACGAAATGCTAAAACCAAAAAAGAAATCTCTTTCATAATTCAAGCAGATAGCTATCAAGAATTAGCATCTTTGATAAAAAATGAAATATTTGATTTAAAAAAGTATTATAAAGGCTTATCTGATGGTAGATGTCAGAACAGTTGTCCAAATTAAGTACACTTAAGTACCACACATTTGGAACTATATTTTGTTCGTTGTAAGTGTATCCTCTTTCTCCTCTTTTTTTACTTTCCCTTGGATTTAAATGAACCTCATTTATAAAGTTCCACTTGCGAGTGTTACCACTCCATCTGTTTGGATGATTTGCTTTAGCCTTTTCGTAAACAATCTTTCTGTTTTTCAAGAGTTCTTCATTTAGGATGATAATCTGTATTTTTAATTGCACTTCTATTGATTTTATTAATATCTATTTTTAATCCAAAAAATTTAGAAAGAGAGTCTACACCAATCTGAATAGGTTGAATACAATAGAACTTAGACTTTATGTTAATCATAGAAATGTTTTTCCATGTCCATTTAAATAGTCCTCTTTTAGTGGTTCTTTATCATAATCTAAGAAGAGTTCTTCACATTTTTTAATATTTTTTATAGTTTCAATTCTGATGGGATTATATTTTATTTCAACATTTGGTTTAGAAGAATGATTTATATAACTATACTTTGTTCTAAAAGGTCTCACTAATAAAGTTTTGGTATTTAATGCATTCCATTCCATCAAAAAATAGTTTTTATACTTACCCAATATATTTTTTAAATAATCTGACAATTCATCATAGTTATTCCAATCCATTATTTGTCCATCTAAGGAACCTAATATTGTTCCACATTTAATATCTTCAGATGAAAATAAACC
>JAMOPZ010000232.1 GCA_027064245.1 Campylobacterales bacterium | reverse complement strand
ATCTGCAGCATCAGTCCAAGGTGTAGCTAAAACTTGTAAACCTGTAATAACTGTAGCAGCACCATTTGTATATACAAAGTTTGCAGCAGTTACATTCATAGGACCATTTGCTACATTTCCATTTTCTTGATTATTTACAGCTAAACCTTGAACTACAGCAGTAACATTGTCATTTACTTTAGATTTAATAGTTGCTAAAACTTTAACTTGCTCTGTAGTTTTAGTATCACCATTATCTACATCTAAATTGTTAAATCTATATCTTACATAACCACCAATAGTTGTATTTTTAATTGCATTCTCCATTGAACTCGCAGATGCACTTGTACTAAAACCAGCAACTGCAACAGCAGCTACAAGACTTAATTTTACTAATTTTTTCATTTGTTTCCTTTTTTGTTTAAATTTCGAAATTTAACAATTGTGTTACTCTGGATGCGCTAGGTCATCATAACCTTACCAGCACAATGTTATGATAGTATTCTTTCAAAAATATCATTAAGTTTTGCTTAAATATAACCAAAGTAAGTGAGAAATCTGTATATTTAAGCTAGTTTAAAGAAAGTGTAATACTAAAAAGACCTTTAATTTTTATACTTTCTTTTTATCTTTTAAGTGTCCATAGAACATAATTGGTATCTATTACTATATTTGGAATTGTATCAAAATTTAATATCTTTTTATAAAAAAATGATACTATTTGTTCTATTTGATCATATTTTAATACTTTTGTAATACCACCTGTAAATACTATACTATTTAAAGACTTCATTTTAATATTTAAATAAGATTTATGATAATGTGATACTTTATACAAAACCAAAAATATAGATAACTGCATAAGTAAAATAGTAGCTTGAGTATCTCTTTTGTCCATTAGATCTTCTGTTTTATTTAAAAATGCTAAAAGTTCATATACAAACTCATTGTTTTTTGCACTAAATACTAGACTATCTGCACTTTTGTAAACGCCTAGTTTTTTAAATACAAGCCTATCATACTCATTTGATGTTATGATATTATCTTCAACCAACTCTTTACTATAGTGTATATCTGTTGTAGCTCCACCTATATCTACTACAATAAAAGGATCTGTAACATCTAAAATCTCATTTGTATATGGTAAAGCTTGATTTACTACATATGGTGTTGAATATATCTGATTGTTTGTTAGAGCATAAAGCTCTTTTATATCCTCTTTACCTATGATATTACTATTGTATAGATCTACTAAATAGTTTTTTAGATCATCTTCATACATTTTTAATCTATTATCTATTATATTTGGTAATATTACTATATTTTGCAGATATGATGTAAGAAAATCAACCTCACTACTACTTCCTACATAAACTATATTTTGATAATTTATATTATCTAAATACTCTATAAGCTTTTTATCAAAAATATTTTTGTTTGAGTCTATCCCACCTACAATTATTACTACATCTATATTATCTGTAGGTTTTGACTCATTTTCTATATTGTTATATAAGATTGTTTGGATTATATTTATCCCTGAGTTATAGGCTATATTTGAAGCATATTTTAAGCTAAAAGACTCTGTAAGTCCAATAATCAATGTACTTAGACCACCATTTGCAGAGCTGCATATATAGATATCATCTTTATTGTAATTATTTAAAAGTGATTTTGATTTTGAAGTTAAATCTTCATATATACTTATATCAAAATTTCTAAAATAATGCTCTATCTTTTTTGATGTTGCGACTTTAAAATATGTACTTCCTATATCTATTAATAACCTACTCATAAACTATAACTCTCCTAATAAACTATATCCTATATAAAAGTCGTATTGTAGCATAAATAATTTAAATAGTATTAAAGGTATATTAAGTCATATCAAACAATTTAGTTTTTTATTGAAATTTAGAGATATAAATTATGATAATAAAGAAGTAAGGCTTACTAGATTATAGTAAGCCTTTTGTAATTTGCTTTAACTTAAATTTAATGATGAGATTTTATAAGTAATTTTGTAATCATTAAGTTAAATGAAACAAATCTTACTAATTGCCATAATACACATGTTCGCATAAATATTGTAAATTTATTTGGAACTGGTGGAAAATATGCTTGTTCGTATGGTTTTCTATTCGCTTGTTTTTCTAACATTTTTTATCCTTTTTTTTATTTTTTGCTAATTTTTCAATAATAATGTAAATTTTACTCTAAATCATAATTTAACTATAAATTAGTGTAAAAGATATATTATTATTCTGGAATTATTGTCCAAAATGGTTTAAGCTTCGCTTTCCAAATAAATGCAAAATGCAATAGATGCTTAACCCAGTGACCAGATAGTCCTATCTCACCTGTTGTTAAAGTTTGATCTCTACCTGTATCAGGAAACTTATCATAATCAGGAACTACTGGATATACAGTCATAGCAGCTGCTGTTCCACTAAATAGCCCTTTTCCTGTACTAGCAACACATGCTGCTCCCATCTCTGACATTTTTGCTGTATGAGTTGGTTTTGTAGATTTTCCTGTCATCATATCACAAATAGAGTTTGCAACAGCTTTTCCCATCATAGCACTTGGCATTCCAGTTCTAGGAGGAGTAGGTGTTATCATTGTCCCATTTGGAGATTTTTTTGGTTGTGATATTGGATGTGGTGGTGCAAAAGCAATACCAGCAGCAAATATATTTTCATATGTTGGGTTTTGTAAAGTAGATGGCCAATCATTTGCACTCCATTGCTCAAAAGGTCTAGGAGTATAATCTGCATCAACTTTCATCATACCATTTGCAGCAAAAAGAACATCAGTTATATCACTACCATCTTTTCCATAAGCTTTCAAGCCAACTCCTGCAAATGGAGGTATAAGCATAGCAAAATCAAACTCTTGAGTCTCTATAGTACCGTCTAAATTTTCATATGTTGCTTTACCTTTTTCTATCTTATTTACATGTGCTCCTGTTATCCAAGATAATCCTCTTTCTGCAAAGATAGATTCTGTGAATATTTTAGAGTGAGTTCTATAACCACCACGATCTAGATGCATAGCACCCATACCAAAGTCACCTATAAACTGTTCATTTGATATCCAAATCATATTTGCTTTATCTCTTACACCCTCTTCTCTTAAAGTATGTTCGATATTGAAAATATACTCAAAAGCAGCACCTTGACAAGTACACATACCGTGTCCTGTACCTATAAGTACATTTTTCTTTTCACCTTCTGGAAGTGTTTTCATCTCTTTAATAAGCTCTTGAAGCTCATGATTTGCATGAATTGCATGATCTGCTGTACAAACAGATACTGTATGTTCACCTAATTGACCATTTCCATCTCCTAAACCTGGAGTTGCATCAAAATTAAGTTTTGGTCCAGTAGCATTGATAAGATAATCATACTCTAACTCTTCACTTTCACCTAATTGTGCTTTATTTGTATGTTCTATTGTAACATATGGCTTATCGCTGTCCTCTTTACCTTCAGGATGTATAGATATAGCTTTTGCTTGCTTATATGTAATCCCACCTTTTTCATATACAGGAGCCAAATCAAAAGTAACATCCTCTTTACTCATTTGACCAACACCAACCCAAATATTTGATGGAATCCAGTTCCATTTACTATTTGGAGTTACTACTACTACTTCATGTGCAGACCCTAACCATTTTGCAGCGAATGTTGCTGCTGTATGACCTGCAACTCCACCACCTAATACAACTAATCTAGCCATATGTTCTCCTTAAATTTATTTAATCATATTCTAATAGAAATATAATTATACTAAGCTTAAAATAATATTAATTTTACTTATACTTAAAATAAGAAAACCCCTTTAATATAGTTATACTAAAGGGGTTTTTATAATAAAAATAATTGTAGATTATACTACTTTTAAAACTACTTATATTGCTTTTGAATTATCCATTAAAACAGGTATAAATATAAGTGATACAATCACTGCTGCAACTGTTCCTGAAATAAGAGCAACTCCTAGACCTCCAAATACAGGATCACTAGCTAATAGTGCCGATCCAAGTATAATAGCAATGGCAGTTAACATAATAGGTTTTGCTCTTGTTGCACTTGATATTGCTATAGCTCTTCTTTTTTCTATGGCTTTATCATTTATTAATGATTTTGCAAAATCTATAAGTAAAAGTGAATTTCTTGAGCTTATTCCCATAAGTGCGATAAATCCAATTAAACTTGTTGATGTTAAAAAGAATGTCTCAGTTGTAACCATATTAGCAACCCAATGTCCTACAATAACACCTATAATTGAAAGAAAACTACCACCTAAAATAATACCACTTATTGCAAATGATTTATAATATACAACTAAAAGTAAGAAAATCAAAATAAGTGCAGCTATAAAAGCAGCTCCTAGATCTCTAAAAGTATCTAATGTTACTTTCATCTCTCCATCCCATCTTAATAGATATGTTTCTCCTGTTTTTTTATCTTTTAAGTTTAGATCAAACATATATGTACTTATACCAGCTACTTTTGTTACATCATATCCGTTTGCACTAAAATACTCTATCATTTTTTCTCTTGCATCAAGTAGTGGATAAACTTGAGATACCATATCTGTTGTTGCTGTTATATTTACCATAGTTTTTAAATCTTTATGAAAAATAGTAGGATTTGAATATGCTTCTTCTATTGTAACTACTTCAGTAAGTGGTATCATCATCCCTTTTTTATTCATAAGACTTAGTGTGCTTAGTTTGTTTTGTAAAGCTTCTAGTGAATTTACTGGTAAAGTTTGTGATTTATCACTAAGTACTAAAAAAAGTCCAACTTGATCATTTAATACTATAGTATCTTTTACAGCTATTTTCATACCCTCAAATGCAAGATATAAAATTTTATTTATCTGTTCTACACTAAGCCCTGATCTGCTTATTTTATCTGTAAGAGGGATAACTTTATATTTTTTGTATATCTCATCACTCATCACATCTACATCTACTAAACCATCAGTTCCTTTTAAGATATCTGCAACTTTTTTACTAAGTTCTACAACTTTAGTATTGTTTTTTCCATATACTTCTACAACAATATCTGCAAGTGTTGGAGGACCAGCTGGCATCTCTATCATCTTGATATTTGTACCTTTTATAATAGATTTACATTTTGATTGAATTATAGGTCTTAATCTTTGTACTATCTTAAAAGATTTATCCTCTCGATGATGCTTATCTGTAAGATTTACCACTATTTCAGCATATTGCTCACCCATTTTCATACCACTACCTTTTACAAGACCAGCATAGTCCAAAGGTGAACCTGTACCTAAAAAAGTTTCTATATCTGTAATATGTTTTTCCTCTTGTAAAATATCTGTTACACATTGTGCTACTTGTTTTGTTTGTTCTATTGAACTTCCAGCTGGTGTATCTACATAAATACTATAAGTATTTGTACTTTTTCCAGGTAACATTTTTGCTAATACTAGCTTAGATGGAAGCATCATAATAGAGCCACCTAATGAAGCTAAAACTAACAGTATCACCAAAGTTTTTTTAAATTTACTATCTAAAATATTGTATACAAATCTTTCAAATAAAGTTCCGTTATGATTATGACCCATTAGTTTGTCTCCCCATCGTTTTTATGATGATGCGCACCATCACTACCTCTTTTTAATAGTTTATTACTTAAATATGGTGTAAAAATATATGCAATAAATAGTGAAGCTATAAGAGCTACAGGTACATTATATGGAATAGGTTTCATAAACTCACCCATCATACCACCTACAAATGCCATAGGTACCATAGTAAGTATAATAGCTAATGTTGCTATATTTGTAGGAGCTCCTATCTCATCTGTAGCAATTATTAGTAATTCATCTTTTGGTATATGTTCACTCTCATGTGAATGAAAATGTCTATGTATATTTTCTATTACAATAATAGCTGCATCTACAAGAAGTCCAAGTGAGAGTAAAAATGCAAACAGAGTAATTCTATTTATTGTTTGATCTGTCATATATGCCACAAAAAGTGTCACAGCTAAGATCGCAGGAACTGTAAAAGTTACAATAGCAGATTCTCTCCAACCTAAGAAAAATACCAACATAACTGCAATAATAGCAATAGTAATTACAAGATGATGTACAAGTTCATTTACAGCATCATTGGCTCTTACTCCATAATCTCTAGTTATTTTATAATAAATTCCTTGATTATTTAACTCATCTTTATAAGACTCTAAAAGTTTTTTTACATCATCTGCTACAAAGACTGCATTTGTTCCTGATAATTTTGCTACAGTTAATGTTATTTGTTTGTGTTTTTTAATACCATCATCTTTTAGTATAATTTGAGCTGTCTTTTTGTTTTGTATCTCTATACCATCTGAAACGGTTGCTATATCTTTTATATATATAGGGCTATTCATATATGAAGCTACAATTATATTTTTTACATCATCTATAGTTTCAATAGCATTTTTTAAACCAAATACTACAAGATGATTATCTGGAGTTTTTGCTTTTACATCTGGTACTTTTAAACTTATAGCTTTTATACCTTGAACAATTTGTCCTAAAGATAGATGATACCCTTTTAGTTTTCCTAAATCTACTTCAATATTATATTGTTTTTTAAGATCACCTTTTAGAGTTGTTTTTGATACACTATTGATTGTGCTTATCTCTTTTTTTAGGTTTTCTATAGTTTGAAGAAATTTAATATAACTTATATTATTATTGTTTTGATAAAATGCTATTCCCATAATAGGTATATCTATATCTATATCAAGTGGTTTTATAAGTGGTTGCATAACCTCTTTTGGCATTTGATCCATATTTTGCATCACTTTATCATAAAGCTTTAGATTTGATATCTCTCTATTTTGACCAATATAATACATAACATTTACAATACCAACATTTGGAGCACTCATAGAGTATATATGCTCTACACCTTTGATCTCTCTTAATCTTTGTTCAAGAGGCTCTATAATAATTTTTTCTACCTCTTTTGGAGACAATCCAGGAGCAGGAACTATGATACTTCCACCACTAATAGCTATTTGAGGGTCCTCTTCTCTTGGCATAATTTCTAAAGATAGATACCCTATAAGCAATAATGCTACTGCTAAAACAGCAGTAAGTGGACTATATAAAAAACCTTTAGCTAACTTTCCAGCACTATCGGTTACTTTTACATGTGATAAATCTTTTTCATCCATATTTTAACCTTTATTTCGTATCGATATATACTTTTGTATACATACCTGGATATACATTATTTTTATGTTTAAATGATAATTTTATATTAAAAGTATGTGTCATAGGATTTGAACTTGGAATTATTGCTACTATTTTTGCATTAGTTTTTAGATCAAGTGACGGTATCTCTACTGTTGCTTTTTGTCCTATAAAAATATGTTTTAAATCTGTTTCACTAACTTCTGTTTTTATTCTTAAACTACTTAAATCTGATAATACAAGTGCAGGCATACCAGGTATTGCCATCTCCCCTGCTTTTATATTTTTTCTTATAATTACACCATCATTTGGAGCTTTGATTGTAAGATATCTGTATTGGTTATCTACCTCTTTTACTCTTGATTTACTAATAGTTACCATATCTTTTAGATTTTTAGTTCCTAGTTCTAATTGTTCTACTTCAAACTTAGATACTAAACCTTTTTCTAAAAGTCTTTTATATCTTTCATAGTTTCGTTTCATAGTTTGATATTGGTTTTCATACATCTGTACACCTAAAAGTGCTTGTTGTTTTTTACTATCTATTTCTGTTGAATCTATAGCATAAAGAAGTTGCCCTTTTTTTACTACATCACCCTCATTTACTTTTACAGTTTTTATAAAACCCATAAATCTACTTGTGATAAATTTTTCATTATCAGATATAACAGTAGAGCTTAATTCTAATGTTTTTGCCATAGCAAGATTAGCCAAAACTAAACTTGCAAGTATAAGTTTTTTTATCATATTATTATCCTTTATTTTGTATTTTTTAAGCTATCACCTAAAGCTATTTTTAGGCTAGCTGATGCCAAAGTCTCTTCATATTTAGCTAAGATAACCTCTGCATTTGCTTTTTGACGGTTTGCTTGTTGCATAAGAAGTGTACTCATATTCATAAGATGATTCTTGTACATCTCTTGAGATTTTACTAACACCTCATCTGATAAACTTAAAGCTTTTTGTTTTTGTTTAAGAACTTTTTGTTTTGTTACAAGAGTTAAATAATTTTTTTCAACTTCAAGTTTAATTCCAGATTTCATATAATCAAAATAATGTTTAGTTTTTGCATATTCTACTTTTGCTTTTTGTTTTTTTACACTTCGTAAATTACCATCAAAAAGATTGTAGCTAAGACCTATAGCACCCATATAATAGTCTTTATCACTTGAAAGATTATTTAACTTATTATCATTAAATCCATATTCTAACTGTGCTCCAATAGTAGGGTAGTAATCACTACTATCAAAATCTATTTTTGTTTTCATAGTATCTGTATTGTATTTCATCCATGCAAAATCATCTCTTTTTCTATATGCATCATATTTTAAACTATCTAATGATGATATATCTACAAATATATTTTGAAATGATTCTACATCAGATATCTCATTATCTGCAGTTAAAAATCTAAGATATGCTAAAGCTAACTGATAACTATTTTTAGCCTCTAACATCTTAGCATCTACACCCATATCATATACTTTTGCTTGCTTTACATCTATATCTGTTACAAGACCTTCATCATACAATTCTGTTGCAAACTCTACAAAAGAGTTTGTAGCTTTTTTTGCAGTTTGGGTTGCTTTTATAAACTCTTTTGCAGCAACTGCTCCATTATAAGCTTTAAGTACCTCTAAGCCTAAAGATTTTTCATTATAAGTATATTTTGCTTGATTTGCTAATATTTGTAATTTTGCCATTTTTTTAGCATTTTGAAGTTTAAATCCTGTAAAAATAGGCACTTTATATGTAGCTTTTGTCTCAAAGTTTGTTCTAGCATCTGGATTGTTTAGATCATCTGGTTGCATAGCTAATATACCATCTCCACTTTGAGCTAACATTTGTGAAAATGTACCAAAATCTCCATTAGCCGCTTGTGCAGCTCCACCAATAGCCCCCATAAAATCACTAAAACCAAAATCACCAAAATTTGCTTCTCTTGAAGCTAATTTCATACCAAATACATATCCTGCATTGTTTGTTCTTGAGATATTTTGGGCAAAAACTAAACTACCATAGTCATAACTTTTTGCCTCTTGTAAAGATAACTTTGCCTTATCTATCTCTAGTTTCTTTGCTTTTAAACCTTTATTATTTTGCAATGTTTTTTCTAATGAAGTAAAAAAATCAATATTATGTGCAAATAATAACAAAGGAGTTCCTAATAATAGCAATGTTTTTTTCATACTTTATCTACCCCTGTATATATATTTTTATCCTTAAAGTATATACAAAAAATACTTAATAGCTTCTAAATAAAAAATTATGAAAATTATAAGAATAATAAGTTTTATTGATAAGAGAATAGCAAATTAAAATATGATATAATAGCCTCTATGGATAGAATAGAATATATAAATGAACTTATACAAAAAAAATATACAAAAGAAAGAAGACAAAGTACAGTAGTGAATAATTTTTATTCTTTAATAACTATTGGGATGATCTCTATAGCTATTTTACTATATACAAATTATGTAGTTCCAGCTCAAAACAATAAAAAACAACGGGAACTAAAACAAAAAGAAAAAGAGCAATATCTTCTAAAAAGGAAAAAACAAATAGCATTATCACATAAATTAAATAATCTCAATTAAATCTGCTTTATATTAGACAGATATAATTTTAATATATTTATAAATTGTTTAGACCATCTACTGTTAATCTTATTTAGATCTTTTTGATCTATTTTTCTAGTATTAAAATAAAAATTAATATATATATTGATTGTTTGCATATATGATATTAAAAGTACAGTAGTTATTTGTGAATAAAAATTATGAGAAAGAAGATTATCATAAAGCTCATTTGTAAATTTATAAAATTGATTAATAGTTTTAATCTCTTTTGTTTTAAATTTTTTAATAATTTTAATTAAATTTTTTATATATTTTACCTCTTGATTTATATATTTTTTTGTAATAGTAGAAAAGCCAATTTGAGATTGTTGATTTAAAAAATCATATAGATCTTTTTTATTATCTGTAGAATTGTTAGATAAAGTTATTTCATCTATTTTTAAAGGTATTGTATTTTCTATATATGCACCATTTGAACAATTATAAATATTAAAATGATAATTTCTTTTATGATACTGTATAATTTTATTATAATTATCTAATATATTATAAAAAAGACTTGATGTTTGTACAATATTTGAATCAAAATTTGATTTAATTTTGATATTATTATTATCATCTATATTTAATTGAATTTTTTTTATATTATTTACTTTTTGCATATTACGAACTAAAACATTATCATAAGCATCACCAGTTATTTTATCAAATGCTAAATCTGTACCTAAGAGATAAATATTTTTAAATTTAAGTGATAATAATATATGTAAAGTAGTATCCCCTACAGTAAAAGCTGGAGATTCTACTAAACCATTATATTCTAATTTTACATTTGACTCATATAAAAACATATTTTTCTTTTTAAATTTTTTAAATATATTTCTATTGACATCTGTTGCCAAAATAGCAATAGAATTTTTATATATCTTTTCTAAATATTTTTTATTATTAGGAAATTGACTATTAATAATATAATTAGCATCTATAATTATAATAATATCTGGAATAATATTATATTCAAAGAGTATTTTTAGTGTAGCACTATATGAAACTACTAATATTTTTGATCTATTATTTTTAATCCATAATATATTTTTTCTTAAAGATGGTCCAGGACTTAATATAAATATAGGTTTATCTAAAATATTGCTATAAATATCTTTAGGGGTTAGTAAATTATATTTTTTAATATTTTTAATAGATTTTTCTATATATTCCAAATATTGATAATAATCAAATTTTAAACTATTTGCTTGATCCATAGCAAGTAAAAAAGATGACATTAAATCTTTTTCATGATAAGATGTAGAGTAATATTTTACTATATAATTATCTAACTTATTATCAGATATTAATTTATAATATTTTTGTATTAGTGTACTTTTTGATTGAGCTATATTTAAAATAATATTATTCTTTGTACAGATATCTTTATAATCTACAAAAAATAATGATAAATTAAAAATCTCAATATCTGGTTCTGTTATCATATAATTTTTTGCTTTAGTCTTTTGTATAATATATGGTATATGATCACCCAATAATGTACCAAAAAATATAAATGCTGGTATATTTTTTAATTTTCTTTTTTTAGTAATATCAAAATTATTTAAAAATTTTTGTAT
>JAMOPZ010000231.1 GCA_027064245.1 Campylobacterales bacterium | reverse complement strand
AAAACCAGATGTACTATTACTTGATGAGCCTACAAATCATCTTGATGTTTATATGGTGGAGTTTTTGGAGCAAATTTTATTAAAAGAAAAATTTACACTTTTATTTATATCTCACGATAGATATTTTATAGATAATATAGCTACAAGTATTCTAGAGATACAAGATGGAAAGCTTACAAAATTTAATGGCGGTTACACAAAGTATCTTGAGCAAAAACAACAGATGTTAGAAAATATGCAAAAAGAGCATGAAAATCTAGTAAGACAGCTTCGTGCAGAAGCCCACTGGATGCAACATGGAGTAACAGCTAGACGAAAAAGAAATGAATTAAGAAAAGAAAACTACTTTAAATTAAAAGATCAAGTAAAAAGCAATCCTGCAAAAATAAAAAAGATGACTTTAGATCTTCAAAGGGAACAAAAAGCATTTAATAGTGTTGATATGAAAAATAAAAAAAAGATGCTTTATGAATTAGAGCATATAAGTAAAAAATTAGGTAATAAACTTTTAATAAAAGATTTTAGTACTAGAATTTTACAAAAAGATACCATAGCAATAGTAGGTCCTAATGGTGCAGGTAAATCTACAATTTTAAAAATCTTTTTACAAAGAATGGATATAGATAGTGGAGTATTTAAAAAAGGTGATTTTGAAGTAGGGTATTTTGATCAGCACCGAGAGATGCTAGATGATAATAAACCTATTCAAGAGATATTTTGTCCAAATGGTGGAGATAGAGTACAGCTTAGTGATGGTAGAAATATGCATGTATTTGGGTACTTAAAAAACTTTTTATTTCCACGAGAATATCTTGATAAAAAAGTGGGAGCTTTAAGTGGTGGAGAAAAAAACAGAATAGCTCTTGCATTACTTTTTACAAAAAATTATGATGTTTTAATAATGGATGAGCCTACAAATGATCTTGATATTCCTACAATTAATATATTAGAAGAGTATCTATCTAATTATCAAGGGGCTTTAATATTTGTATCTCATGATAGATATTTTGTAGATAAAATTGCAAAAAAACTCTTTGTTTTTACAGGAGATGGGGAGTTAATGGAGAGCTATCAGCCATATACTGAGTATTTAGCAATTGAAAAAGAGATCAAAGAGTTAGAATCTTTTGCCAGTGAGGTAGAGAAAACAAAACATATAAAAGATGAACCAAAAAAGATCAAAAAACAAACAAAACTTACATATAAAGATCAAAGAGAATATGATAGCTTACCTGATATTTTAGAGAATCTTGAAGAACAAATAGAAACTTTAAATATATGTATGAGTGATCCTGATTGTTATAATAAAAAAGGGTTAGTTCAATTATCACAAGAATTGGAAAAGTTAAATAAAGAGTATGAAGAGAAAGTTGAAAGATACTTAGAATTAGAACAGATGTTAGAAGAGTTTAACAACTAATAATTATATAGGAATTATAAATGGTAAATTTAAAAGAGTTAAATCCACTTACAAATGAGTATTTAGAATCTATAGGATTTTCATGGCATACTGATTTAGATAATAGCAGTTATATATCAAATACTATTGTAGAGATCTGTGAAGATGAAGCAGAAGCTTATTATGAAGCTGTAAATGAATTGTACGATATGTTTGTTGAAGCAGGAGAATATGTTATACAAAATGATCTATTTCATGAATTAGATATCCCTTTTAATCTTATAGAACTTATAAAAACATCTTGGGAAGATGATGTACATTGGCATCTTTATGGTAGATTTGATCTAGCAGGTGGTATTGATGGAAAGCCTATAAAATTAATTGAATTTAATGCCGATACCCCTACAGCACTTTTTGAAACTGCTATTATTCAATGGGCGTTATTAAAATATAATAATCTTGATGATTCATCTCAATTTAATTCACTATATGAAGCATTAGGAGATAATTTTAAAAGATTTATTACTCTTGAAACAGATATAGAAAATTTTGAAGAATATTATAAAGATTTAAATTGGAAAATATTATTTTCAAGTATAAAAGGGTGTGATGAAGAGGAACATACAGTAAAGTTACTACAACATATAGCTAGTGAAGTTGGATTTAACACCGATTTTGAGTATATAGATGATGTAGAGTTTAGTGATGATGGTATTAGTAAAGATAAAGAGTTATTTGAATTTTGGTTTAAGCTTATTC
>JAMOPZ010000230.1 GCA_027064245.1 Campylobacterales bacterium | reverse complement strand
ATCATCAAAAAAACTCACCACTGAAATAACTATACCAACCAATAATGCAAAAAATAGACTTACATCTATCTGATGATTAAAATAAAGATAAAAAAGCCCAAAAAACCAAGTGATACTAAGTGCAATCCCACCACCATGAGGGGTGGGAATACTATGGCTACTCCTCTCATTTATCTCATCTAAAAGTGCATGTTTTATATAATAGTTTTTTATAAAAAAAGTCAATATAAAAGACAAACAAAATATAAATATATAAATCATAAACTAATTCTCACAGACAGTTAACTTTAATAATTTATCAATAATAATATCTTTGTTAAAAATAGAATTTGTTAAAAGGTCACAATTCAAACTAAATTTCATTATTTCATCATTTGTAGCGTTAATTGCTTTCATAAAACAATCTTTTATATCTTTTATATCATCTGGATTTGAAATATATCCTAAATTGTATTCTTTTATTATATCTGCTGTATCACCATTAATAATTGCCAAGATTGGTTTTTGGGCTTTTATATATGTTTGCGTTTTTGCTGGAACTGTGATGCTGAAAATTCTTCTATTTATCAAAGAAACTATTAAGAAATCACTTGCTTTATAATATCCAGCCATTATATTCCTGGGTTTTCTACCATGAAAAACAACATTATCATTTATATTTATCTGTTTTAATTCCTCCAGAGCCGAACCATTTCCTATAATATTAAGCTGCGCTTTTTTTTGAAACTTTATATCTAAAGAATTAAAAGCCATTATAATATTATCAAGATTTTGTACTTTCCCAATATTCCCAGCAAATGTAAAATGTACTTTTTTATCTTGAGTAAGCCTTATTTCTTTCATACTCATATCTAAATCATCTGCCCAGTTTGGAAGATAATTAAACTGTAAGTCATTTTTGCAATATGGTCTTAGCTCTTTTTCAAACCCCTTTCCAGATATAGCTATATTATCGATATTATGATACATAAACTTTACAAATTTATCCAAACAAAAAGATAATAATTTTGTTTTTTTAAATCCATAAGCATAAACACTAGCTGGCCAAATATCTTGAGTCCAAAATGTTAATGGTTTTTTATATAATTTTTTGATTAATACAGCGGGAAACATACCTGTTAATGCACTCATATTAAACCCAAAAACATAATCATACTTCTTTCCGATTTTTAAAGAAACAAAACTTCCTAAAATCATAAAAGAAAAATACTTTAATAGTTTTTTCAATAATGAAGTTTTATATCCAGTAACTGCTTTGATACGATATATATTTATCCCTTTCCAGTTATCTTTTTGATAAAGTTTGTTTTGATAGCCATCATATATTTCACTTTCTGGGTATGTTGGAACTGTAGTTAAAACATCCACATTATACCCTTCCTTTTGCCACTGCAGTGCAACATCATTAATTTTAAATTCTTCTGGGTAAAAACACTCAGTTACTATTAAAATTTTATTTTTTTTCAATACTTTTTCCATACAACCCTGTTAATATAGTCAGTATAACTTAAAATTATTCTTAAAACTTTATCTGAAACATTTGGCATACTATAATCAGATACTTCCCTAAGTGTACCCTTTTCTTGAGTTTCAAGTATTTTAAGTCCTTGCATTATTCTTGTTTTTTCAAGCCCAACCATCATAACACTTGCTTCTTCCATCGCTTCTGGTCGCTCATGTGCTTGACGAATATTTAATGCACGAAACTTCATAGCTGAAGACTCCTCACTGATTGTTCCACTATCACTAAGCACAACAAACGAATCAAGTTGCAATTTATTATAATCATCATATCCCATAGGTTTCATAAGCTGAATCAATGGATTAAATTTCACATCTCCTAATTCTATTTTTTTTCTTGTTCTGGGATGTGTTGAAACTATTATAGGCATATTATAAACTTTTGCTATCTCATTTAATGTTTCTACTAAATCATTAAAATTTTTATCACTACTTATATTTTCTTCTCTATGTACTGAAACAACAAAGTATTTTTCTTTTTTTAAATCTAATCTATTTAATATATCTGACTTTTGTATATCTTCTATTTTAGAGTTTAGAACTTCATATATAGGACTTCCTGTTTTTACTATCCTATCAGCACTTAAACCCTCTCTTAAAAGATACTCCCTCGCTATATCGCTATATGTCATATTTACATCAGATATATGATCTACAATTTTTCTATTTGTTTCCTCTGGTACTCGTTGATCAAAACATCTATTTCCAGCTTCCATGTGAAAAATGGGTATTTGTCTTTTTTTTGCAGGTATTGCACAAAGACAAGAGTTAGTATCGCCTAATACTAAAAATGCATCAGGTTTAACCTCTTCTAATATAGGATCAATTTTTATTAAAATATTTCCTATGGTTTCAGTTGCACTTCCCATTGCTGCATCTAAAAAATAGTCTGGTTTTTTCAGATTAAAGTCATTAAAAAAAATCTCATTTAATTCATAATCGTAATTTTGTCCTGTATGTACCAAAATATGCTCTATGGCATCTGAACTTTCAAGCTTTTGTAACACACATGCCAATCTTATAATCTCTGGACGAGTTCCAACAACCGTCATCACTTTTAGTCTTTTCATTTCATTTGCCATTTTATACCTCTAAAAAATATGTATCAGGATTATTATCATCATAGTTCTCATTTGCCCACAAAAACAACACCATCTCTTCTTCACCTGTATTTTTAATATTATGAGTATATCCAGGTATCATCTCTACCACTTGCATTTTTTTATCACTTACTTGATAGCTAATTTTTTCATTTGTAACTATATGTCTAAATTCAATAGTTGCCTCACCCTTTACCACTAAAAATTTCTCATTTTTTGTATGATGATAATGTCCACCTCGTGTAATACCAGGTGCTGTAGTAGATAAAGAAAACTGCCCACTATCTACAGTTTTTAATATCTCATAAAAAGTACCACGCTTATCCTTGTGTCCATTTAAATCATAGGAAAAATTATCACTAGAAAGATAACTAAGATATGTAGCATATAAAGCTCTCTCGAAACCTGAAGCAACATTAGGAATAATTAGCGTTCTTCTGTTGTTTTTAAATTTATAAAGTAAATCTTCTATCTCTCCCAAAGTCTTATTGTAAATAGTATCTATTTCAAAATACTGTTTATCATTTTTACTACCTATTTTCTCAAGAAAAGATTTTATGACATCATCTATATAAACTAAATTTAATTTTACATTTTTATCATTTACTTGTATCTCTAAATCATTAGCAAGATTATAACACCAAGTAGATATAACACTATTATAATTTGGTTTAGACCATTTACCAAATACATTTGGTAATTTATAGATGTAAATATCGGCATTAGTTTGTTTAGCATAATTCAAAAGTAATTTTTCAGCCTCTTTCTTACTCTTTCCATAATTATTGTCTAAATCAGATTGAGTAGATGAAGATAATAATATAGGAGTATTTTTATTTTCTTCTATCAAAATATTAACTATAGTTTTTGTTAAATCACTATTTCCTTTATAAAACTCATCTACATTTTCAGGTCGATTAACACCAGCTAAATGAAAAATAAAATCAACTTCTTTAACATAAGCTTTTAAGATATCAATTGAATCATTTTTACTATATAAATACAGTTTAATATTCTCATCTCTTTTTAGATGTTCTATTAGATTTTTAGCTATAAAACCATTTGAGCCAGTAATTAATATCTTCACCTAAATAATTCCAAACTCTTTTAAATCATTTTGAACTTCATGAAGACTCATTATCATCTCTTTCATCTCTCTTTCATCTAATCTATGAGTGTTATGTGAATGATAATCACTCGCTTCAGTGATAACCTCTCCATCTACAAAAAACTTACTATAATTTAAATCTCTAGTATCTGATGGTATTCTAAAATAGTTGTCCATATCAACAGCATTTACCATCTCTTCCCTTGTTAAAAGCGTTTCATATAGTTTTTCTCCATGTCTAGTACCTATTACTTTTATAGTATGATCTGGTTTATTTAACATTTTTGTTAAAGTATTTGCAAGTAGTTCAATGGTAGCAGCTGGTGCTTTTTGTACAAATATATCCCCATTTTTACCATTTTCAAATGCAAACATCACCAAATCAACAGCATCATCTAAACTCATCATAAATCTAGTCATATTAGGATCAGTGATAGTTATATCTTTACCTTCTCTAATTTGATTGATAAACAATGGTATTACAGAGCCACGACTTGCCATAACATTACCATATCTAGTACAACAGATCACAGTCTCATTATCATTTTGATTTCTACTTTTTGCAACTGCAACTTTTTCCATCATAGCTTTACTTATACCCATAGCATTTATAGGATACACTGCTTTATCAGTACTCAAAACTATCACTTTTTTTACATCATATTTTATAGCCGTATTTAGTACATTTTCAGTACCTATTACATTTGTCTGTACTGCTTGCATAGGATAAAACTCGCAAGATGGCACTTGCTTTAGGGCAGCTGCATGGAAGATATAATCAACATTTTTGATAGCATCATCTAAAGAGTTTATATCTCGCACATCACCTATATAAAATTTAAGCTTATCATTTTGATATTTTTTTCTCATATCATCTTGCTTTAATTCATCACGAGAAAATATTCTTATCTCTTTTATATCTGTATTTAAGAAGTTTCGTAAAACTGCATTTCCAAAACTTCCTGTTCCACCTGTTATTAGTAGTATTTTATTTTTAAACATCTTTTTATTTTTCCTTGTCTTGTTTAGTATTAAAAAGTGGTTCAGACTGTTTTTTAAACTTAATATATATAGCTTTTAAAATATCTTTTTGATTAAAAATATCATTTATTGCTTGTGTCATTTCATAAACCTCATCATCATACTGACATGCAATTTAATCTTGCTTATCTCGTAAGTTTAAGCACTCTTTTGTATTTTCTATAAAATCTAACTTTTCTAACTTATTTAATAAATCAAGAAAAGTAATATTATCATAATTTAACTCATATATATTTAAAACCAACCTAAAAATCTTTTCTCCAAGAGTATCTTGTAATTTTGAAAATCTATATAAATATTGTGGTTAAGTTATTATTTTATTAATATTTTTAATAACATAATCAACTTCTTCATTTGTCATATCTGGATAAATTGGTAAAGATAATGATTTCTTAAACACTTCATTTGCAATAGGATAATCTTCATTTTTTAAATTATATTTATTTTTATAATAAGGATGCATATGAACAGGTATAAAATGTACACTACAACCAATACCTAAATCTTTTAATTGTTCTATTGCTTCATCTCTATCTTTTATTTTTATTACATACAAATGCCAACTTGTAGTTCTATCACTTTTAATATAGGGTAATACAATATCTTTATTATTAATAAATGCATTATTATACTTATTAGCAATATCTTTTCTTTTATTCATTAACATTTCTTGTTTAGATAATTGTACGATACCTATCGCAGAGTTTATATCAGTAGTATTATATTTATTTCCATTATCTACAACCTCATAATACCAACTTCCTTTTGTTGTATAACGATTCCAAGCATCTTTACTAATTCCATGTAGTCTATTTATTTTCATATTTTTAGCATAATCACTATTAGATGTAGTAGCCATTCCACCTTCACCAGTACTTAAAGTTTTAGTAGCATAAAAACTAAAGCATGTAATATCTGTACCTTCCAAAGATCCAATTTTAACATCCTTATAACTGCTGGGAATAGCATGGGCAGCATCTTCTATAACTTTTAATTTATATTTTTTTGCTAATTGATATATCTCATCCATATCGCAAGGCTGTCCAGCAAAATGAACAGGTATTATTACTTTAGTTTTTTTTGTAATTAAGGCTTCTATTTTAGATACATCTATATTGTGAGTATCTTTTTCTATATCACATAATACTGGTATTGCATCAAAATATGTAACTACCTCTGCTGTTGCTACAAAAGTATTTGTAGGAACTATTACCTCATCATCTCTTTGCAATCCAATAGCCTTTAGGGATAAATGCAAAGCAGCTGTAGCACTATTTACACTTACAGATTCTCTACAGCCTAAATATAATTTAAATTTATTTTCAAATTCAACTGTTTTTGGACCCATTGTAAGCCATCCTGATTCTATTGCACTTTTAGCTGCGTCTATCTCATCATTTGTAGTATGTGTTTTATGAAATGGTATTATCATTTATTTATATCCAGTATATATTCTATATTTTTCTTTATTGTATCATTTTGAGAGTATTTTTTTGATAAAATAGAAGCTTGTATAGATTTTGTATTTAATATATTTGGATTATTTAATGTTTCTTTTATATTATCAAATAATGATATTTCAGAATATGGATCAAAATAAATAACACCATCTTCTCCAAATTCTGGCATAGGTTCCTTATTTGAACAAAATATAGGCTTACCAAAAGATAACATTTCAAGTAAAATATTAGGGCAACATTCACATGATGATGCAAATATCAACGCTTTTGACATTTTATATAAACTAGGTAGCTTACTATAATCAATACTACCTAGATATATTACATCATCTTTTAATTTTAATTCTTTAATTAAATCTAAAACCTCATTCCCATACTGACTAACATTTGGACCTGCTAAAACCAATTGACCATTAAAACCTCCATCAATTAGTTTTTTCCAAGAATATATTAATTCTTTTTGTGCTTTATAATAATCCAAATTTGATACATATAAATAAAAATTGTCCATCTTAATATTATTTGGTAAATTATATATTTCATCTGCATTTAAAAAACTTTCAGATATTCCTAATGGGATAATAGTACTTTTATTTTCTATATTTGGTATATACTGCTTTATTATATCTCTTGAATATCTAGAGATAAAGATAACTTTATCTGATAATTTATATGATTTTAAAAATACAAATTTCAATAATAAAAGCTTATATCTCAAATATGAAAAAAGTGGAAATCTCTTTCTTTCTACATCATCAAATGGTAGCATATTTTGCAATGTGGTAATTGCTTCACATTTTTTAGGTACATTTACTGTCATAGTACCTCCTGGTGCATAATAAATATCAGCGTCCCAGTCTTTTAATTTTTTTGGTAATATAAACTTTTCCCAATATATTCTATGAAATATACTTTTAGATGCAAACTTAGCCTCATAGGTATTGATTTGTTCTGATTTATATTTATCAAATAATTCTACATTTGAACTATTTAAAATAAATATTACTCTACAATCATATTCTGGTAAATAATTCATTAAATTTATTAAGTTTGTTTGCCCACCACCCCTTCTAGCACTTACACCATTGATAACTAAAGTTTTCATCTATAAAATCCATCTCCATATATAATAATATTATTTAAAAATCCAATTAGCTTATATAAAAAATATATACTTGTCGTAATAATTCCTACATTAAGTCCTCTATTTACAGGCAATGCATAATATAAAAATATCAAATAAGCAAATACATTTAATCTATCACCACTTAATAAATATATTGCAATAAACAATGGTATAAATAAAATCATTGTCTCTTTTTTCTTATCGGAATAGTAAACTGCTAAGCTACAAAAAACAAATGATTTATACAATACATTTATATTGTGATCATATCTACTTATGTAATAATATGCTTTATTATATATAGAATCACCTAAAAATAAATAAATTAAAGAGATCATTAATAAGATTAAAAACCAATTCAATTTTTTACGATGAAATATAAATTCTTTAATTAAATAACTTACATAACCTATTATAATCTGAAAATGAGATAACATAGCCAATAATAAAAAAAACTTGCTATATCTATATTCCTTATAAAGTATATAAAGCATTACAAAAATCATAGCAAATTTCAATCTCTCAGCAGAAAATAAAAACATCATAAAATAAAAATTTAATAATAATAATAATAGGATAATAATATGAGTATTAAATCTTTTTAATTGCATAATACTTATTATAATCCAAGTTAATATAGCATTAGATAAAGAGATAAAGACAACATGACTCACCCCTATTTTACTAAATAACCAACTTAAAAAAATATATATTGGTTCACCTGTACTGATTTCATATTGTGACCAACATTTTATTCCATCGAAATTATCTAGATAGCCTATATAGGTATAATAAAAATTATAATAATATTGATCACCCAGTTGATAAAAAGGCAATATATACAGACTAAATACAAATATTAAAATTGAAAAACTAATTCTGATATATAAATTAGTGTTATTTTTAAATAAATGTTTATTCATTCTTTTCTAATACATAATTTATATTTATTCTATTTTTATAAAAAGTTTTTTGTTTAAAAGTTATTTTAAATATACTATTAAATTCCTTTTCAAAATTCTCTTCATTTGTGATAACTTCTACTTGATTAGCACTAAAATTCTCTTTTTCCATTAAAGGTGTTCCAATATAAACTTGACCATCTTTTTTAAGTGATTTTGCAATTTTAGAAAATAATATTTGTCTATTTTCTTTTGTAAAATAAGCTGAACCAGAACGCCAAATAATTACATTATAATAGTCTTTTTTAAAATCATACTGCAATAAGTCATTGTAGATAAAATTTATATTATCTTTTTTATAATTTTTATTTGCATATTTTATTGAAGTTTTATCATAATCAACAGCATCAACTTGACCTGAAATATCACTAAAAAACAGATAAGCATAACTACCATCACCACAGCACAAATCCAATACTTTGTCATCTTTATTAATAAGCATTCTCCCAAACACCCCCCCCCTCTACAAACTCTACTTGTGAGGGATTATATATCCAATTGTACAAATTAATTTCATGCTTATAACTGCTTGGCTCTTTATTACTAAATATCCAATCACTATAATGCATTAATTTTGTATGTAAATTAGAATACCTCTTTGATATTATATATAGTAATTGACCTAATGTTTTTAAATATAACTTTGACATTACATAAAGAATATATTTTATTATTTTTTTCATCTAAATTTTCCTAACACTTGTTTAGCTAATCTATATCCACCATACTTTTTCAAAAGATATCCTATTTTTGTTTTTAGATGCATATTATATTTATTTGCAAAACATTTAATTAAATTATCATCTACATTTATATTTTCAAATTTAACTGTATTATTTGATGATTTCACTTCCCATCTTTCTAATCCATCTGCATTATGGGTACCTTTTTCATCAAAGCCGTTATTTACAAGCTTTGATTTAGTAGGATATACTGTATAACCATTTAGTTTAAATTGATTATAGCACCATCTTATAGCCCAAGAATCAATTTTACCTAACATCTGAATTTCTAGCATTTTGTATAAATCATCTCCACCTAGATTAAATCTCTTTATAGCCTTTTTATCTTGTTTAAAATCATCCCAGTCTTTTATATCCCAATCTATACTATCCCATCTGTTTTTCCATGTAGCCCATCCCCATGAACTAGCACGAAGTGATAAAAATATATCTTTATCATAATCATCCAAACATTCTAAAAATGGTGTATATCCAGATATAGACCATATATTTTGATTATCTTTATAAAACTCCAATGCTTCATTCATATAGTCTAAAAAGTTATCAGCAACAACTAGATCATCTTCTAAAACTATTACTTTCTCATACTCATTAAGTATATTTATAGTACCTTCTATTACTGATGTAGCTAAACCTTTATTTATCTCTGATTTTACAATTGTAATATTTTTAAATCCACTAATATTATTTAAGCTTTCCCTTACTTCTTCTACATCTTTTTTATCTATATCACTTTTATATCCATCTGAAAATATATACAGTTCACTATTTTTCGCTAATTTATTTTTTAGTAAACTTAATATAAGTTCATCTATCTTTCTTCTGTATGTAAAGATTATTATTGGTACTAGATTCATTTGTTCATTTTACTTACATCTATTTTTACATCACATTTCTCAATAGTACTTAGTCTATGAGCAATTATCATCAAAGTCTTATCTTGACTAACTTTATATATCTCTTCCATTATAGCAGTTTCAGTAGCAGTATCAAGTGCAGATGTTGCTTCATCTAGTACAAGTATTTCTGGATCACCGTACAATGCCCTTGCGATTCCTATTCTTTGTTTTTGTCCACCACTTAGCTGAATACCACCTTCTCCAACCATAGTATGTAAGCCATCTTTTGATTTAATAGTATCATATATATTTGCTTGTTTTAATACCTTTATTATTTTCTCTTCATCATAATCTCTTCCAAAGCTTATATTTTCTGCAATAGTTCCATCAAAAAGATATATTGATTGAGGTATATACCCTATTTTCTTTCTCCATGATACAATATTATCATTAGTAAGTTCAGTATCATCTATATATATATTACCACTATCTGGTCTATATATACCACATATTAAATCTACAAGAGTAGATTTTCCACTACCACTTTCTCCTATAAATGCTACACTTTGACCTTTTTTGATTTTTAAATTAATATTTTGTAAGATAGTATTCTTTTTAGTATAAGAAAATGATAAATTTTTTATCTGTATAAATTTATTAAATTTAATTGCTTCTTCTTTTTCTTCTATATATTTACATGATAAATCATCATAAACTATATCTAGTGATTTTGAATGAAATATAATATTATTATATGTATTAAGTATTTTTGTTATTGCTGGCAATATTCTGTACAATGCTAATGCATACATTGTTACTAGAGGAATTATAATTATTGCATTTTCATTATACATAACCATATATAGTAATAAAGCTATCAACATGCCAAAACCTGTCATTTCTAAGGCACTTCTTGGAACTAATTGTAGCGTATTACTTGATATAAATATGTTAGAATATTTATCTGCCGTATTTAAAAAACTCTTACTTAATCGTTCTTGATTTGATATAAACTTAATAATCTTAAAATTACCAAAAGTCTCATTTATCATTTTATACAAACTATTTTGTGCTATAGCTCTTTGATTTCCTTTTATTTTCAACTTACCTGATATGGTTAATTTAAGTAATAACACTTTTATCCCTAAAATAATAGTTAATAATAATGTCATCTTTATATTTACAAATAAAAGAACAACATACATTAAAATTATTACTAGAATCTCCGATATAAAAATCATTACATTTTGTACTATAAATGCCAACTGATAGGCTTCAGATATTAGTGTTTTTGACATTGTTCCTGTATTTTTATTAACAAAAGTAGCATATGGCATATTAATATACTTTTTATATATTTCATAAATAAGTAAGGTGTACTTATTCATTGAAAATTTATTCAACAAATAACCATAATATACAATATAAATCCCTCTGAAAATATAAAATAACATTAATACTATTCCAAAATATAAAATAAATTCTTTTGTTGTATTAAAATTTAATACTTTATAAATATAACTATAATATTGATTTGTTAA